>NZ_JBWKOO010000001.1:309557-529566 GCF_059416125.1 Stenotrophomonas sp. GW821-FHT09E08 | reverse complement strand
CCCCATGGATGGGTTTACGGCGTCCCCCGCAACCGGACCCACCCCGCCATCCCACGTAATCCGGCTCTTGCCGTTGACGTTGCCGTGGTTTCTGCGGGTGCCGGGCGCAGCCCGGCCGACCCCCCTCAATCCTGTTCGCGGTGGTAGGTCGCCACGTCTTCCCAGCCCATCTCGCGGGCATGCCGGGCCATGCGCTCGGCCAGGAACACCGAGCGGTGCTTGCCGCCGGTGCAGCCAAACGCCACGGTCACGTAGCTGCGCGTGCCATCCCCCAGCTTCGGCAGCCAGGTATCGAGGAAGTCCATCAGCTGGGCCAGGTAGCGCTGCACGTCCGGTTGCGCTTCCAGGTAATCACGTACGCCCGGTTCGCGGCCACTCAGCGCGCGCAGGTCCGGATCCCAGTGCGGATTGGGCAGCACGCGCGCGTCGAACACGAAGTCCGCCTCGGCCGGCACGCCGCGCTTGTAGGCGAACGATTCGAACAGCAGCGACAGGCGCGTGGCATGGTCCAGTGCGAACTCGGTGATGATCCGCCGCCGCAATTGGTGCACGTTGAGCGCGCTGGTGTCGATCACCGCATCGGCTTCGCGGCGCAACGGCGCGGTCAGCTCGCGCTCGCGGGCAATCGCTTCGGGCAGGGACAGGCCCAACTGGCTCAACGGGTGGCGACGGCGGGTGTCGGCATAGCGCTTGAGCACCGCTTCGTCGCTGGCTTCGAAGAACAGCACCTTCACTTCCACGCCGGCATCGGTGGCCAGCTGCCGCCAGTTGTCCAGCTGGCTCAGGTCGGACTGGCCGCGCACGTCGATGCCCACCGCCAGGCGGCGCGGAGCACTGCCGTCATGGTTGGCCAGCAGGCTGCGCACGAAATCGGGCAGCAGGTTGATCGGCAGATTGTCCGAGCAGTAGTAGTCCTGGTCCTCGAAGGTCTTCAGGGCGACGGATTTACCCGAGCCGGACAGGCCGCTGACGATGATCAGGGTCGGGGCGGAGGGGATTGCGGTGCTCATGGACAGGCTCTTCGAGGGACGGGGGAATCAGGGTGTTCGCCGTTCCAGCAGGTTGCTGTGGCGGGCGATGAACATGGCCGCCGGGTCGATCCCCTTGGTGCGAAGGATGTGCAGGCGGGTGGCCGCCTCGGTCAGCACGGCCAGGTTGCGGCCGGGCATCACCGGCAGGGTGATCAGCGGAACATCCAGGTCCAGCACATGGCGGGTTCCCGAATCGCCGGTCAGGCGCTCGTAGCCATGTGGGGTGGGTTCGGTCATCGGCTTGGTCAGGTGGACGATCAGCCGAAGGTACTTGTTCTTCTTTACAGCCGTGTCGCCGAACATCTCGCGCACGTTCAGCACGCCCAGCCCGCGCACTTCCAGCAGGTCCTGCAGCAGCTCCGGGCAGGTGCCGTCGAGCACGTCCGGGGCGATCTGGGTGAACTCCGGCGCATCGTCGGCGACCAGGCGGTGGCCACGGCTGAGCAGTTCCAGTGCCAGCTCGCTCTTGCCCGAGCCGGCCTCGCCGGTGATCAGCACGCCGATGGAATAGATCTCCATGAACACGCCATGCAGGATCACCCGCGGCGCCAGTGTGCGCGCCAGGTGGTAGGACAGATGATTCAGCAGTTCGTGGCCGCGCTTGGGCGACAGCCACAGCGGCGTACCGGATTCGTCCGCCGCCGCGCGCAGGTCTTCCGGGCAGGGCTGGTTGCGGGTCAGCACCAGCGCCAGCGGATGCGACTGCATGATCTTCTCGATGGTCTCCCAGCGCTGGCGCGGTTCCAGCGCATCCAGCCAGGACAGTTCCTCGGTGCCCAGGATCTGCACCTTGTTGGGATAGATCGCGTTGAGGTATCCGGCCAGCGAAGGGCGACGCGACACCGTGTTGCCAGCCTCCAGCTCACGCTTCTCGCCGGACTTGCCTGCGGCCCAGCGCAACCCCAACCGCTCGCGCTGCTGTTCGAACAGTTCACGGGCGGTGATGCTGGTATTCATGCGGCGCTCGCAGGTGGGGTCAGCTCCAGGGCCTGGCGCAGGGCCCGCGCATCGCCGGCCGCGCGCAGGGCATCGCGGATGGCGGGCGTCGAGAACAGCTCGGCCAGCTCGGACAGCAGCATCAGGTGCTGGTGGGTGTAGTGGGAAGGAACGGCCATCGCGAACACCAGGTCCACCGGCTCATCGCCACCGAAGTCGACCGGGGTGGCCAGCCGCAGTAGCGCGCCACGGGGGCGGTCCAGGGTCGGCGCGCGGCCGTGGGGGATGGCGATACCGTGGCCGATCGCAGTGCTGCCCAGCGCTTCGCGCTGGCACAGGTTCAGGTAGATCTGTTCAGCGTTGGCCTGGCGGCAGGCCAGCAACCCGGCGGCGGCCTTCAGGACGCTGTCGCGGTCGGTGGCCGTGCAGAGCTGGGTCTGCACGGCCGCCAGGAGGTCAGTCAGGGGCATGTCTGCGGGGAACGGTGGCGATCAGCCACCATTGTCGCCCACCGGCAGTGGCGCGTGCTGCTGTTTTTTCTCCTTGTGCTTGATCACCAGACGGTCAAGCTTGTCCGCAAGCAGGTCGATCGCGGCATACATGGTCTGGGCATTGGCCTCAGCGTGCAGGGTCTGGCCGGGAATGTTGAGGCTGGCGTCGACGTGGTGTTCGGTCTTCTGCAGCTTGAGGGTCACCCGCGCTTCGCAGTGCTGGTCGAAGTGTTTGCCGATCCGGGCCAGCTTCTCCTCTACATAGGACTGCAGGGCCGGGGTGACTTCGACATCTTTGCCAAACGTTTCGATGCGCATCGGGTTTCTCCTGTGTTCGGATGTGCCAATGAACCTCTCCGCCGGGCGCGGCGGCGCGTCAAGCGATTCTGACCCTTTCGTGCGAGGCGGAGATGTTCATGGCTTCACGATACTTCGCCACGGTGCGCCGCGCTACTGGAATTCCCGACGATTTGAGCAGGTCAGCCAGCTTGGCGTCAGAAAGCGGCTTGCGTGGATTCTCGTCGTCGATCAGGCGCCGGATCATCGCCTGGATGGCCGTGCTGGATGCCTCGCCGCCGCCTTCGGTATCGATGCCCGAGGCGAAGAAGGCGCGCAGGGGCAGGGTGCCGCGTGGCGTACGCACGTGCTTGCGGGCAATCGCGCGCGACACCGTCGATTCGTGCAGGCCGAGCTCGGCGGCGATCTCGCGCAGGGTCAGCGGCCGCAGCGCCTGTTCGCCGAATTCAAGGAAGCCAGCCTGTTGCAGGATCAGGCTGCGTACCACCCGCAGCAGGGTTTCGCCGCGCTGCTGCAGGCCCTTCAGCAGCCAGCGCGCTTCCTGCAGCTGTGCACGCAGGTAGCCGGCATCGGCCTCGCCACAGCGGCGGATCAGCTGTTCGTAGCCGCGGTGGATCACCACCCTTGGCCCGGCATGCGCGGCCAGTGCAGCGCGCCACACGCCGTTCTGCCGCCACACCACGACATCGGGTACCACGTAGGTGTCCTGCGACAGGGGGGCGATCTGCGTGCCCGGCCGTGGATCCAGCGAACGCAGCAGGGTCACTGCAGTCTCGACCTCGGCCAGCGGCAGTTTCAACTCGTGGGCCAGCCCGGCCACGCCGCTGCGCGGCAACCGTTCCAGCGGGCCCGCGGCAATCTGTCGCGCCAATGCCAGGCCCGGTGTGGTGTCGTCCAGCACCTCCAGCTGCAGCTGCAGGCATTCGCCGAGGGTGCGCGCGGCCGCGCCGACCGGATCGAAACGCTGGATCCGGTGCAGCACGGCAAGAATCTCGTCCTGGTCGGCATGGATGGCCGGCAGCAGGGTTTCGGCGATGCCTGCCAGCGGTTCGCGCAGGTAGCCATCGTCGTCCAGTGCATCGATCAGTGCGGCACCGATGCTGCGATCACGTGCGGACAGGTGCGACAGGTGCAGCTGCCACAGCAGATGATCGGCCAGGGTTTCGGTTTCGGCCACGCGTTCGGCGGCGCTGCCGGTATCGTCGTCATCGTCGAAGCTGCCGCCGCTGCCGGCCGCGCTCCAGTCCAGTTCGGCCGGCGCCCAGTCGTCGCCGTTGTCGGCACGTTCGGCCGCTGCATCGCCGTCGGGGTTGTCACTGGTTTCGTTGGCGGCGCTGCTGCTGTCACTGCTGTCGGCCCAGTCCAGCAGTGGATTGCTTTCCACTGCCTGCGCGATTTCCAGTTCCAGCTCGGTGCTGGACATCTGCAGCAGCTTGATCGCCTGTTGCAGCTGGGGCGTGAGCACCAGCTGCTGTCCCAACGATGTCTGCAGCCGAGTCTTCATGCCTGTGCCGAAAGGAAGGAGAGGGACCCGGCGCTTGCCGTCACAGCTTGAAGGAATCCCCAAGGTAGACGCGACGCACGTCGGCGTTGTCCAGAATCGCTTCCGGCGAGCCCTGGGCGAGCACGCTGCCCTCGGCGAGGATATACGCGCGGTCGCAGATTCCCAAGGTCTCGCGCACGTTGTGGTCGGTGATCAGCACGCCGATGCCACGCTGCTTGAGGTGGGTGACGATGCGCTGGATCTCCCCGACCGAGATCGGGTCCACGCCGGCAAAGGGCTCATCGAGCAGGATCAGGCGCGGTTGTGCCGCCAGTGCACGGGCGATCTCGCAACGGCGGCGCTCGCCGCCGGACAGGCTGGCACCGAGCTGGTCGGCCACGTGGCCCAGCTGCAGTTCGTCGAGCAGGCTGTTCAATTCGCGCTCGCGGCCCTTCGAATCAAGGTCCTCGCGCAGTTCCAGCACCAGGCGGATGTTGTCGGCCACGCTCAGCTTGCGGAACACCGACGGTTCCTGCGGCAGGTAGCCCACGCCCTGCTTGGCGCGGGTGTACATCGGGTCGCCGGTGATGTCCTTGCCGTCAAGCACGATGCTGCCGGCATCGGCGGCGACCAGGCCGACGATCATGTAGAAGCAGGTGGTCTTGCCGGCGCCGTTCGGGCCGAGCAGGCCGACCACTTCACCGGCGTCGAGGGTCAACCCGAAATCCTTGACGACTTCGCGTTGCTTGTAGCGCTTGCGCAGGCCCTTGGCGACGAGCATTACTTCTTGCTCCCGGCCGGTGCCGCCGGCGTGCTGGCCTTGGGCTGTGCCGCCGGCGCCGCCGGCGTCTTGTTCTTCGGTGGAATGACGGTGCGCACGCGGCTGCCGTCGCCGCCGGAATTCATTTCACCGCTGCGGGTGTTGTAGACCATGCGCTGGCCGGCATTGGTGCCGCGCGCGCTGGTGACCTTGTAGTTGCCGGTCAGGGTGATGATCTCGGTCTTGATGTCGTAGTCGATGCGGTCGGCCAGGGCGTCCATCCAGGTGCCATCGTCGAGCTGCTGCTTCATCTTGGCCTGCTTGCCGGTGAATACCACGCGCACCGCTTCACCGTCCTTGAGGTAGATCTCGGCCTCGGACGAGCGCAGGTCCAGCGTGCCCTGGGTGATGACCACGCCCTGCGACAGCACGGTCTTGCCGTCGCCGGTGAGCATGCCCGACTGCGCGCCGGAATCGATGTGCATGTCTTCGTTGCGATCGGTGGACTTGGCGAAGGCGGCGCTGGGGACAAGAAGACCAAGCGCGAGTACGGCTGCAAAGGGAATCTTCATCGGGGTCCGTTCTACCGGTGGGGGCCTCCCGGGTGGACCGGGGGCGTGCGGGTGGGGCTGCCGGCCTTGCGCCTGTCCGGAGACGTCGCAGGCTGGCGGCGGAATCAGTGCTTGGGCGTGTAGCGGCCCTTGGACTGGCTGAGGAAATGATACGTGTTGTTCTTCGAATCCACCTCGAAGCCCACGCCGGACTGTTCCATGCCGGGGCGGGTCATGGTCACCAGAGCGTCGGTACGGGCGCGGTTCTCCTTGGGGAACACGTCCAGGTGATCGGTGCGGAAGGTGGTCGGCACCGTGCCCGGTGCGGCCGGGCTGTCGCCGGCCACGTTGCCGCGCAGCTTCATCTCGTCGCCCTTGGCGCTGAGCCAGCCGGTCTCGGCGCGCAGGGTCCAGTGCTTGCCATCCTTGTCCGGCATCTCGAACAGCGGGGTGGCGATATTGATGGTCTGGTCGCCGCGCTGGCGCTCCAGCAGCGGCGCACGCAGGGTGGTGGACTCCTTGCCGTGCTCATCCAGGGCGACGATCTGGAAGTCGTGCAGGATGTAGTCCACGCCGACTTCCTTGCCGTCATTGGCCGGTCCCTTGTCCCGGTTGCGCAGCGCCGCCCAGCTGCTGAGCAGGGCCGCCAGCAGCAGGCCGATACCGAGGAGGGTGCGCCAGTTGAGCGAAGGAGCATTCATGCGCCGAACCTCGCCAGCACCGCATCGACATGGCCCTGAGCGGCCAGCAGGACGTCGCACAGTTCGCGTGCAGCGCCACGGCCACCGTCAGCGCGGGTCTGCCAGTGCACGCGCTCGGCGATCCACGGGTGCGCGTTGGCCGGCGCCACCGCCAGCCCGACTGCGCCCAGCGGTGCCAGGTCGGGCAGGTCATCGCCCATGAACGCCACCTGTTCCAGGCCGATGCCGTGCTGGGCACACAGGGCCTGCACGCTGGCCAGTTTGTCGCCCACGGCGATCTGGGTATCGATGCCGAGGTCGGCGCCGCGCCTGAGCGCGGACTGGCTGTTGCGCGCGGTGATCAGCACGGGGTGGATGCCGTGCTGCTGAAGCAGTTTCAGGCCCAGGCCGTCCTGCACGAAGTACGCCTTGCTCTCGTTGCCGTCCTTGTCGTAGTACAGCTGACCGTCGGTGAGGGTGCCGTCCACGTCGAAGCAGGCCAGGCGGATACGGGCCGCAGCGGCATGCAGGTGGGCAGGGAAGGCGGGCAGGGGGGACCAGGGCATCAGGGCGGCAGGCTCGGTGGGGGCGGGTGCGGCGTTACAGACTGAATGGGGTCTACGGACTGTCGGTTAAACCACCCGGGCCCGCAACAGGTCATGAATGTTCAGGGCACCGACCGCCCGGCCCTGGCCATCGACCACGATCAGGCCGGTGATCTTGTGGGTCTCCATCAGGCGCGCGGCCTCGACTGCCAGCTGGTCGGCACCGATGGTGCGCGGGTTGCGGGTCATCACATCGGCGATCTTCGCCGTGCGCACATCCAGTGCACTGTCCAGCGCACGGCGCAGGTCACCATCGGTGAACAGGCCGATCAGCACGCCGTCCGCGTCGACCACGGCGGTCATGCCGAGCCGTTTGCGACTCATCTCCATCAGGGCTTCGCTGAGGCTGGCGTCGGCGCCGACGCTGGGCAGGTCTTCGCCGGTGTGCATGACGTCGGTGATGTGCAGCAGCAGGCGGCGGCCGAGGCTGCCGGCCGGGTGCGAGCGGGCGAAGTCATCGGCGGTGAAGCCGCGCGCGTCGAGCAGGGCCACCGCCAGCGCATCACCCATCGCCAGCGAGGCGGTGGTGCTGGAGGTCGGGGCCAGCGCCAGCGGGCAGGCCTCGGCCGGCACGCTGACGTCCAGATGGATGTCAGCGGCGGTGCCCAGGCTGGACTGCGGGCGCCCGGTCATGGAAATCAGCACGTTGCCCTGGCGCTTGAGCACCGGCAGCAGCATCAGCACCTCGTCCGACTCGCCCGAATAGGACAGCGCCAGCACTACGTCGTCCTCGGTGATCATGCCGAGGTCGCCATGACCGGCCTCGCCAGGGTGCACGTAGAAGGCCGGGGTCCCGGTGGAGGCCAGGGTGGCGGCGATCTTGCGGGCGATATGCCCGGACTTGCCCATGCCGGTGGCGACCACCCGGCCGCGGCTGCCAAGGATCGCCTGGCAGGCCTGCTGGAAGGCCTCGCCGAGGCGGTCGGCCACGGCATCCAGCGCCTGCCGCTCGATCTCGAACACGCGGCGGCCACTGGCGACCAGGCCGGCAGGGTCGACGGAACGGGGGGGCAACAGGGATTCGGCCATGCGGACGCCACGCAGCGGAAGTAGAATGGACGTACATTTTATTAGGAAAGCCCGTTGGACGCCGACACCATCCGCAATCTGATCGAAACCGGCCTGCCCGGCGCCCGCGCCGACGTGCAGGGCGACGATGGCGTGCATTTCGAAGCGACCGTGGTCTGTGACGCCTTCGCCGGCAAGATGCCGCTGGCACGCCACCGCATGGTGTATGCCACTCTGGGCGACCTGATGGGCGGCGCGATCCACGCGCTGGCACTGAAAACCGTGACCCCCGCCGAAGCCGGCTGAACCGCAGAAGATCCCGAATACATGGCCAAGATCGTTGTGACCGGCGGCGCTGCGCTGCACGGTGAAGTGAGCATCTCCGGCGCCAAGAACGCCGTCCTCCCCATTCTCTGCGCGACCCTGCTGGCCGACGAGCCGGTGGAGATCACCAACGTGCCGCACCTGCACGACGTGGTCACCACCGTGAAGCTGCTGGGCGAACTGGGCGCGAAAGTGACCATCGACCAGGGCACCCTGTCTCGCGGCAGCGCGATCGTGGTCGACCCGCGTTCGGTCAACCAGCACGTGGCACCGTATGAGCTGGTCAAGACCATGCGCGCCTCGATCCTGGTGCTGGGCCCGCTGCTGGCCCGCTTCGGCGCGGCGGAAGTATCGCTGCCGGGCGGCTGCGCGATCGGTTCGCGTCCGGTCGACCAGCACATCAAGGGCCTGCAGGCCCTGGGTGCCGAGATCGTGGTCGAGAACGGCTTCATCAAGGCCACCGCCAAGCGCCTGAAGGGTGGGCACTTCACCTTCGACATGGTCAGCGTCACCGGCACCGAGAACGTGCTGATGGGCGCGGTGCTGGCTGAAGGCACCACCATCCTCGACAACTGCGCGATGGAACCGGAAGTGACCGATCTGGCGCACTGCCTGATCGCGCTGGGCGCGAAGATCGAAGGCCTGGGCACCGCCCGCCTGGTCATCGAAGGCGTCGAGCGCCTGTCCGGTGGCCGCCACGAAGTGTTGCCCGACCGCATCGAGACCGGCACCTTCTTGGTGGCCGCGGCGATGACCGGTGGCAAGGTCACGGTCAACCGTGCGCGCCCGAACACCATGGACGCAGTGCTGTCCAAGCTGGTCGAGGCGGGCGCGAAGATCGAGACCACCGAAGACACGATCACCCTGGACATGCAGGGCAAGCGACCGAAGGCGGTCAACCTCACCACCGCGCCGTACCCTGCGTTCCCGACCGACATGCAGGCGCAGTTCATGGCGCTCAACTGCGTGGCCGACGGCGTCGGCGTGATCAACGAAACGATCTTCGAGAACCGTTTCATGCACGTCAACGAACTGCTGCGGCTGGGCGCGGACATCCAGGTCGAAGGGCATACCGCCATCGTGCGTGGCAACGAACACCTGAGCGGCGCGCCGGTGATGGCTACCGACCTGCGTGCGTCGGCCTCGCTGATCTTGGCCGGGCTGATGGCCAGCGGCGAGACCACCATCGACCGCATCTACCACCTTGATCGTGGCTACGAGAACATCGAAGAGAAGCTGTCTTCGCTCGGTGCCACCATCCGGCGCGTGCCATGATCCTGCGCGGCAGGTTCAGCCCGCGTCGCAAGGCGCTGCTGGTGCTGGTGCTGATCGTGCTGGCGTGGCTGGGCTATGCCTGGTACGCCAACCTGGCCATCACCCAGGGCATCGAGCAGAAAGATATGGACTGGAACGGCGACGGCACGGTCTCGCGTGACGAGATCATCCAGTCGTTCTATGCGGTGTCGGTCAATGACAGCCAGGACGGCAGCCGCCATTGCCGGACCTTCGTCTGGCGCAGCACCGGCGAGCAGATCCGGGTGGATTGCCGGACCGAGTTCAAGCCGGCCGAGGAACAGAAGCCCGCTGAAGCGAAGAAATAAGAAAACGCCCGCGAAAGCGGGCGTTTCTTTTGCGCGGGGTCGGATCCCTTTCCGACGGAAAGGGCTCTGACCCCACCATGTCGCAACCGGGGTCAGAGCCCTTCCCGGGGGAAGGGATCCGACCCCTGCAATCAGTTCATCGCCCTGATGGTCAGGTCCAGCGCATCGCGGCCGCTTTCACGCTGCAGCATGCGCGCCGGCACCGGGAACTCGGGCACGATCCAGGCGATCAGTTCCTTGTTGCCGTCGGCACGCGAGACCTTGGTGGCTTCATAGCTCTTGCCGCCCACGGTGATCGACTCCTTGCCGATCACGCGGTAGGTCATGTTCTTGATGCGGCCTTCGTCGACCATGCGATAGGTCAGCGGCTTGCCAGCAGCCAGGTCACGGGCGATCGCCAGGTTGATCAGCAACGCGTCCATGTCACCGGCCTTCAATGCGATCGGTCCGGCGCGGTCCGGCTTGATGTCGCCGGTCCAGGTGGCCTGGTTGCTGCTCCAGTTGTAGTTGGCCTGCACGTTGCGCTTCTTCACCAGCAGCGCAGAACGGTCCTGGCTGCTGAGCGGGCGCAGCTGGCCACGCACTTCCTCGAACACCGTGCTCTGGCTGAGATCGGCCAGCTGGTTCTTCACCTGCAGGCTGTAGCGCCACTTGTTGGCACCTTCGCTGGCCAGGGTCATGGTGCCGTTGGCCTGCATGCCCATGTAGCTGGCCAGGTAATCGGCCTTGAACGGTTCCAGCGCCATGGCCGGCAGGCTGGCCACGGTCAGTGCGGCCGCTGCGATCCAGGTGAGGGGGCGGGCCAGGGTGTTCATGCTCAGACTCCTTGGTATTCGATCAGGCGCAGATCGACGCGATCTTCGCCGTCTTCGCGTTGCAGGATGCGCACCGGGGTGGGGACACCGTTGGCGATCCAGAGAATGGTTTCGTTGTTGCCGCCGTTGGTCCGGTAGACCCGCAGCGCGTTGTAGGACAGGTCGCCGACCTCGACGTTCTCGGTCTGCGCTGCGGCCTGGTAGTCGTGCTGGCGGACCTTGCCCATGTCCACGTAGCGGTAGTGCATGGTGGCACCCGGGCGGGCATCGCGCATGATCGCCAGATTGATCAGCAGCGCACTCTGGTCACCGGCCTGCAGCGGGATCGGTTGCGCGCGTTCCTTCTTCACGTCACCGGTCCACTGCGCGGTGCCGGCCTGCCAGTTGTAGGTGCCCACGGCCTTCTTGCCGAGGAACAGGCCCTTGCGCACGGTGCTCTGGCTGAGTGGTGCATAGATGCCACCGCGCTCCTCGAACACCGTGCTTTGTTCGATGTTAAGGCCGAGCACGCTGGCGAAGCCGCGGCGACCGACCACCTGCATGTCCACCCGCCACTGGCTGCCGCCGGTATGGGTGACCTGCATGCTGGCATCGCCGGCCTCCTTGCCCTTGTAGAAGGCCTGGTAGGTGGCGCTGAACGGCTGTAGCGGCGGCGGCTCCCAGGCCAGCGCCGCCGGCATCGGTACGGCCGGTTCGGCGGGCGGCTGCACCACGGGCACCGGCGCCGGCGAAGCGGCAGGCGCCTGCACCTGTCCCCAGCCCGCGGCGGGAAGCATGGCAAGCGACAACAGCAGTGAAGTGGACAACAGGGTCGTGGTCTTCATGGAGGACAGGGACCGCAGGGGGAGGCAGGATGCCAGCCCCGCAGTCAGCGGGGCGTGTGCAATGGGCTTACCGGTTCAGGTTACCGGCGGAATCTAGGGCCAATGGGCTAAACAGGGGGTGACCGTCGAGCCAGGGTTGTCCCTCCCGTTCAGCCAGGCGGCCGCCGCACAGCAGCTGCAGCGTGGCGATCAACAGAGGGTGTTCCACCGCCAGCACGCGCGCGGCCAGGCTGTCCGCATCATCGCCTGGCTGCACCGGGACACGCACCTGGGCCAGCACTGCACCTGCGTCAAGTTCGGGCACGACCAGGTGCACGCTGGCACCGTGCTCGGTATCGCCGGCCTGCAGTGCCCGTGCATGCGTGTCCAGGCCCTTGTGCAGCGGCAGCAGCGACGGGTGGATGTTGACCAGGCGGCCATCGAAGCGCTGCACGAAGCCAGCGCCGAGGATGCGCATGTAGCCGGCACAGATGATCCAGTCCGGCTCAACTGCAGCCAGGGCATCACCCAGTGCCTGCTCGTAGGCGGCGCGGTCGCTGAACTCCTTTGGTGCATGCGCCCAGCGCAGTGCCGGTGCCACGCGTTGCAGCGCCTCCGCGGTGGGGCGATCGGAGAACACGCCGACCACTTCAGCCGGCAGGTGCCCACTGCCGATGGCATCGAGGATGGCCTGCAGGTTGCTGCCGCGGCCAGAGGCGAGCACGGCGATACGGGTGGGGGTGGTCATTGCAGCGAACTCCGGCGGATCAGCGGCCAGGTCAGCAGGCTGCCCACGGTGGCCATCAGCATGTCGGCATGCGCGTCCCACATGTCGCCCTGCTGGCCGTTGTAGGCCTCGGCGGCATCCGGCGACAGGGCCAGCGCGATGGCCCACTCGAACCACTCGTAGACCAGGCTGGCACACATCACCGTCATCACCGCCAGAGTGAAGGCCTGGCCCAGCCGCAGCGCCGGCCAGGCGTGGCGGGCCAGCTGCAGCAGGGCGGGGGTGAAGCAGACGCCGAACAGGAAGTGGATGAGGCGGTCGAAATGATTGCGCTGCCAGCCGAACGCCACGTTGGGCGACCAGCCGAACAGGGCCTGCGACCACGCGTCATAGGGCACGTTGGAATACAGCCAGCGCGCTGCCACGCAGTGCAGGGCGATGAAGCCGCAGATCGCGATGAAGGCGCCATTGCCCAGCCAACCGCCGCGGCGGTCGACCCACAGCAGTGCGGCCAGGCCGATCACGGTCAGCGTGCTGTGCAGGGCTTGCTCGATCGGCCACAGCGGATGGATCCAGCTGATCGCGAACACCGCCAGTACGGCGGCGAAGGCCAGCTTCTTGGGGCCGGAGAAGCGGTAGGCGCTTGCAGCGGCGGTGGTAGCGATGGCAGGCGAGGACATGTCGGGTCGATCGAAGGGGGGGGGCGTCTGCCTGCCGGCTCAGACGCTGAGGTGGTCGCCGCGGTCGAACAGCGCAGCCATTTCCGGCTTGCCGAGGAACACCCATGCATAGGCGGCCAGCGCCATGCCCAGCGGACCGGCCAGCACCGCCAGCCACGCCGCGCGCCGGCACCAGGCCAGCCCGGTGCGGGCCGTCAACAGACGCGCGGTATGCAGCTGCACGAAGCCGAGCACGACGGCCAGCACGGCGATCGAGGCATAGATCGTGGTCAGCATCCAGGCATCGTCCAGCCCGCGTGAGTGGGCCACCCAGCCGCTGAGGCCGAGGAAGGCCACTGTGGCGACCCAATGGAAGCCGGCCAACGCGTAGAACAGCACTTTCAGCGTCTGCAGATGGCTGGTCAGCTGCAGCTGCGCCAGGGTCTGCCGCGGCAGCGGCGGCGGATTGCCGGAGGCGGTCATGCGGCCGCGGCAGGCAGGTCGAAGGCGGCCTTGACCTGCGGGCGCAGCAGGGTGATCAGGCTGAACACCCCCAGCACGGTGCCGACTGGCGCGAACAGGCAGGCCAGGCCGGCCACGATCAGGCACAGCAGGTAGCGGCGGCGACGGGTCAGGCAGCGGCCGGCATAGGCCACGAACGCACCCAGGGTGACGCCACTGAACACGATGACGCAGCCGATGATGGTGAACATCCAGCCGAACAGGCGTTGCTCCGCAGGCGACGACGGCTGGCCGCCGGAATTCATCGGCAGGTTGCCGGTGAGCGCGGCGATGCCCAGCACGATGTGGATGATGAAGATCAGCGAGAACAGCGCGATCAGGCCGCCGACCACATAGTGCGCGATGGCCAGCATGCGCAGGTGGTCGGCATCCTGCGCACTGAACACCGGTACCGTCGCCAGCGGCGGCGGCACCGGAGCGGGCGACAAGGGGGGCGTTGCGTCCATGCGGGCTCCTGGGTTGCCGGGATCAGCCGATGTGGACGCGCTCGGCGCCGTCAGCGGTGACCACCTGGCCGATGGTCCAGTGGTCCAGGCCCTGGGCCTGGACAGCCTCGGATACGGCATCGACCTGGTCCGCTGCGACGATCAGCACGAAGCCGATGCCGCAGTTGAAGGTCCGCCACATCTCGCTGTCGGCCACCGCGCCTTCCTTCTGCAGCCACTGGAACACCGGCGGCAGGGTCCAGGACGAGGCCTGGATGTCCAGGCCGAGGCCTTCAGGTACCACGCGGATGATGTTCTCGGTCAGGCCGCCACCGGTGATGTGGGCCATGCCGTGGATAGCCGCGCCGTGCGACTTCAGCAGCGACAGGATCGGCTTGACGTACAGGCGGGTCGGCGCCATCAGCGCGTCGACCAGCTTCACGCCGCCTTCCAGCTCCAGCTCGGCCGGGCGGCCGGCGCGGTCATAGATGCGGCGGACCAGCGAGTAGCCGTTGGAGTGCGGGCCGGAGGAGGCGATACCGATCAGCACGTCACCGGCGGCGACGCTGGCCCCGTCCTTCAGCTCGCTCTTCTCGACCGCGGCCACCGTGAAGCCGGCCAGGTCGTACTCGCCCGGGGCATACATGTCGGGCATTTCAGCGGTTTCGCCGCCGATCAGCGCGCAACCGGCCTCGGTGCAGCCGTTGGCGATGCCGCCCACGACCGCGGCGGCGGTGTCGATGTCCAGCTTGCCGGTGGCGAAGTAGTCCAGGAAGAACAGCGGCTCGGCGCCCTGCACGAGCACGTCGTTCACGCACATGGCGACCAGATCGATGCCGATCGTATCGTGGCGGTTCAGCTGGTGGGCCAGCTTCAGCTTGGTGCCCACGCCGTCGGTTCCCGACACCAGTACCGGCTCGCGGTACTTGTTGGACAGGTCGAACAGGGCGCCGAAGCCACCCAGGCCGCCCATCACTTCCGGGCGGAAGCTGCGCTTGACCAGGGGCTTGATCCGCTCGACCAGCTCGTTGCCGGCGTCGATGTCGACACCCGCATCACGGTAGGTGAGGGGGGAAGGGGCGGAAGACGGGGTGTTGGTCACGGGCGTCGGCGCTGGCAGGGGTTGAACGGGCGATTTTAACAGGCCGCATTGGCGCAAAGGCCGTATTCGGGCAACAATTCCCCCGGATACGTCGAGCCAATGGATGTCCTGATGCGCCGCAGCCTGATTTTGACCCTGCTCCTTGCGCTGAGCCTGCCGGTGGCCACGATGGCCCAGAGCGGCCTTCGCACCGAGGGTGATGTCGCCACCGCCAGTGGCGCGTACGAGGCCGAAGTGCCCGTCAACAGCCAAGCCGAGGCCGATCGCAACGGCGCCCTGGCCCGCGCCCTGAGCGTGGTGCTGGGCAAGTTGTCCGGCGACCGCAACGCCATGTCCCGCCCCGGCGTGGTGCAGGCGCTGCGCAATGCCAAGGATTACGTGGCCAGCTACGACTACAAGCAGGACCAGAGCGTGGGCGCCGGCGGCGCCCCAAGCTTCCGGACGCTGCTGGTCGCCCGCTTCCGCGAGGATGATGTTGATTCGCTGGTGTCGGCGCTGGGCCTGCCGCTGTGGCCGCAGCCGCGGCCGAAGCCGGTGCTGTGGCTGGCCGTCGACGACGGCAGCGGCCCGCGCCTGGTCAGCGTGCAGCAGGCCAACGCCGCGCGCCCGCTGCTGAACCGCGCCATAGAACGCGGCTACAAGCTGGGCCTGCCCAGCGGCGGTGCCGCCGAGCAGGCCCTGGCCGGTGCCATCTGGCGCCAGGACAGCGCCGCGGTGGCCCGCGCCTCCTCGCGCTACTCGCCGCCGATGCAGCTGATCGGCAAGCTGTACCGCGCCAATGGCGGCTGGCAGGCGGACTGGGTGTTCGTCGACAACGGCCGTGAACTGAACAAGTGGACCAGCAAGGACGCCAACGCCATGCGCGCGATGGCCGCTGGTGCCGACGGCGCCGCCGATGCGCTGGTCAAGCGCTATGCCAAGGCCGGCGTGGCCACCGGCCAGGCCGGGACCTACCGCGTGGTGGTGACCGGCATCAACAGCGCCGACGACTACCTGCGCCTGGCCGCTGGCCTGCGCGAGGTGCCGGTGGTGCGCAACGTCACCCCGCTGCATGCCTCGGCCGGCCAGCTGGAGCTGAGCCTGGAGATGACCACCGGCCTGGCCGGCTTCAACCGCATGCTCGGCGACGGTGGCGTGCTGGTGCCCAGCGCACCGCTGCCGGCGCTGCCGACGCCCATCGATGACACCACCGGTACCCCGGTGGCCCCGCCTGTCAGCAACGAGTACCGACTGCGATGATCCTGTCACCGGAAGCCGAAATCGCGCAGTTCCTGCGCCGGTTGAAGTACATCCTGTTCGCTGGCCTGATCGGCTGGATCGTCTGGCTGCTGGCCCCGATCCTGACTCCGTTCGTGCTGGCGTTGGCACTGGCCTGGCTGGGCGACCCGCTGGTGGACCGCATCGAGGCCACCGGCCGCTCGCGCATGACCGGCGTGGTGCTGGTGTTCGCGGCGATGGTGCTGGTGATCGTGGCGCTGCTGCTGGTGCTGGTGCCGATGATCGAGCGCCAGATCACCACCCTGATCGCGGTTGCGCCGCAGGCGCAGGCGTGGCTGATGGAAAAGGGCATTCCCTGGTTCGAGCAGAAGACCGGTCTGGAAGTGATGCAGTGGATGGATCCGGACCGCCTGATCGAATGGGTGCGCAGCCACTGGCAGCAGGCGGGCGGCTTTGCCACCACGTTCATGGGTTACGTCTCGCGCTCGGGCTTTGCGATGGTGACCTGGGTGGTCAACATCCTGCTGCTGCCGATCCTGGCGTTCTACTTCCTGCGTGACTGGGACAAGCTGGTCGAGCGTGTCGCGTCGGTGATCCCGCGCAACCAGATCGGCACCATCTCCGCGCTGGCGCGCGAATCCAACGAAGTGCTCGGTGCATTCATCCGCGGGCAGTTCCTGGTGATGCTGGCGCTGGGCGTGATCTATGCCGGTGGCCTGTCGCTGGTCGGCCTCAAGCTGGGCCTGTTGATCGGCCTGATCGCCGGCCTGATCAGTTTCATTCCCTACCTGGGCGCGACCACCGGCATCCTGATGGCCATCGTGGCCGCGCTGGTGCAGGCGCAGGGCTTCGACCTGAAGCTGCTGATCCTGGTCGGCGTGGTGTTCACCGTGGGTCAGTTGCTGGAAAGCTACGTGCTGACCCCGCGCATCGTCGGCGACAAGATCGGCCTGCACCCGGTGGCGGTGATCTTTGCGGTGATGGCCGGTGGCCAGCTGTTCGGCTTCCTCGGCATGCTGCTGGCACTGCCGGTGGCAGCGGTGACCAACGTGCTGCTGCGCTATGCGCACCAGCGCTACCGGCAGAGTGAACTGTACGTGGGTGAGAAGCCGGCGATCGTGCTTGATGGCGTGGTCGATGCCCCCCATATCATCATTCCGAACGACAAGGGCCCCGACCTGAAGTGATGGGTGTGCCGCAACTGCCGCTGGCCCTGCATTACCCGAGGGACCAGCGCCTGGAGACCTTCATCGGCGCGCCGGATGGCGCGCTGGCGCAGCTGCGCGCGATCGCGGTCGGCGCCAGCCACGATTGGGTCTACCTGGAAGGTGCGGCGGGCACGGGCAAGACCCACCAGGCGCTGGCGATGTGCTCCAGCGCCGAGCAGGCCGGGCGACTGCCGACCTACGTACCGCTGGCCAGCGCCGCCGGCCGCGTACGCGCGGCGTTGGATGGGCTTGAGGCGCGCGAGCTGGTGGCGCTGGACGGCCTGGACGAGGTCGCCGGCAACCGCGAGGACGAGATCGCGCTGTTCGATTTCCACAACCGCGCGCGCGCTGCGGGCGTGACCGTGCTGTACACCGCGCAGAAGGCGCCGGAAGAACTGGGCCTGGTACTGCCCGACCTGCGTTCGCGGCTGGGCCAGTGCGTGCGTGTGCTGCTGCAGCCGCTGGACGAGGAAGGGCGGGCAGCGGTGCTGCGCGAGCGTGCGCTGCGGCGTGGCCTGGCCATCGACGAAGCGTCCATCGAGTGGCTGCTGTCGCACACCGGGCGCGAGCTGGGTGGGTTGATCACGCTGCTGGACTGGCTGGACCGGGAGTCGCTGGCGGCGAAGCGGCGGATCACCGTGCCGTTCCTGCGTCAGGTGCTGGAAGAAGGCCGGCCGCGTTACTGAGGGTGGGGTTTGCTTTGCAGGGCTGCGCCCTGCACCCGCCGAAGCCGAAGCCGAAGCAACGTCAACGTCAAAAGCTGGCTATCCGTGGGATGGCGGGGTGGCTCAGGTTGCGGGGGACGGCGCAAGTACGTCCCTGTAGCCTCGATCGCGCCATCCATGGCGCTCACGCCCCCGCAACCTGAGCCACCCCGCCTTCGACAGATTCCCGCGATCTGCCGGGACTGCGTACTGCACTGCTGTTGGTGGGTGTCGACGCGTCTTGCATGTGGTGGGTGTCGACCTTGGTCGACACCAGAGCGAGCGTAGCGACGCGACCCGCTTTTGCTTTTCTTTTTCCTTTTCCGTGGCTGGACGCCCACGGAAACTGTCAGAGGCCGGGCGGGTGGGCCATGCAGGGGCGTTGGCGCCATGGATGGCGCCATCGAGCTTACAGGGACGTACTTGCAGCGTCCCCTGCATGGCCCACCCGCCCGGCCAAGCACGGCTTTTGATCTGAGCGTCCAACCACGAGGGGCTCAGCCGTTCGCTGCCAACTCAACATCCAGCGCGCGCAGGCGATCCACCGTCCCGACGTCGGTCCAGCGCCCGCGATGGTGTTGACCCGTCATCAAGCCCTGCGCCATGAAATGCTTCTGCAGCGGCACCACCGAGAACTTCGGTGGCATCCGCTCGCTGCCCGGCGCATCGCCGATCACCGTGCGCCAGTCGGCCACGACGGAAGGGTGATACACGCCGATGCCGGCATAGGTCAGGCACGGTCCTTCGCGGTCGTGGTGCAGCAGCCCCTGCGCATCGAGGCGGTAGTCACCTTCGGGGTGCTGAACCGGATTGTCGACCAGCACCAGGTGTGCCTGGCCTTGTGGCTCGCGCGGTAGCGTGGCGAAATCGAAATCGGTCCAGATGTCGCCGTTCACGACCAGGAACGGGGCGTCGCCCAGCACCGGCAATGCGTTGAGGATGCCGCCGCCGGTTTCCAGCGGGGTCGGCCCTTCGTACAGGAAATGCAGTTGCAGGCCCCATTGGCTGCCATCCCCCAGCGTCGCCGGGAACTGCTCGGCCAGCCATGCGGTGTTGACCACCACCTCGCGCACACCCAATGCCGCGAGGCGCTCCAGGTGCCAGACGATCAGCGGCTTGCCGGCCACTTCCAGCAGCGGCTTGGGCGTGTGCAGGGTCAGCGGGCGCATGCGCTCGCCCAGGCCGGCGGCAAAGACCAGTGCTTTCATCGGGCCACGCGCATCGGTGCCGCCAGCTCGGCCAGCGCCGGCTTGATGCGGTCTTCGAGCAGCAGCTGCAGCGGCGCCAGTTCGCGGTAGCGCGGCAGCACTTCATCCAGATAGGTGATGAAGCGCGGCGCGTCGTCGAGGTAATGGCCCTTGTTGTCGCGATAGCGCAGGCGGCAGAACAGGCCGAGGATCTTCACGTGGCGCTGGATGCCCATCCAGTCTGCATCGCGCAGGAAGGTGGCGCGGTCGGGCACCGGCAGGCCAGCGCTGCGCGCACGCTCGTGGTACTGCGCCAGCCACTCGTCCACGCGCTGCAGTGGCCAGCTCAGGAATGCGTCCTTGAACAGGCTCACCGCGTCGTAGGCGATCGGACCACGCACCAGGTCCTGGAAATCCAGCACCGCCGGACCGTCGTCGACCGGCATCAGGTTGCGCGGCATGTAATCGCGATGGGTCAGCAGCTGCGCCTGGCCCAGGGCGTTATCCATCAACCGGCGGTGTACCAGCTGCAGGCCTTCGATCTCGCCGCAGTCCAGCTCCAGGTGGAGGTGGCGCTGCAGGAACCATTCGTCGAACAGGCCGGCATCGCGTTGCAGCAGCGCTTCACCGAACTGGCCGAAGTCAGCCGGCACCGGGATCGCCTGCAGGCGCAGCAGCTGTTCGATCGAACGGCCGAACCATTCGTCAGCGTTGCGCTCGTCGAGGATCTTCGCCAGGGTCGGGCCGCCGAGATCTTCCAGCAGCAGGAAGCCGGCATCCAGATCCTGTGCCAGCAGCGCGGGCACGCGCAGGCCGTTGTCGTGCAGCAGGCCGCGCATGCGTAGCCACGGGCGCGGATCTTCCAGCCCCGGCGGGGCGTCCATCACGATGTGGCTGCCGCGCGTGCTGGTGGTGCGCCAGTAACTGCGCATGCCGGCATCGACCGAAGCGCGTTCGACCACCGCACTGGAATCATCGAGCTGGGTACGGGCCCACTGCAGGCGCTGCGCGCTGCGCTGGGGATCGGAGGCGGGTTCGGTCATGCAGGCATATCCGGGCGCGCCGGGCGCGCCAACGTCGGCAACAGGAAAGGAAGGAGGGGCAGGGTCAGCGGCGACCGCTGAACAGGCGCAGGATCGCCAGCACGACGACGGCGCCCACCACCGCACCGAAGAAACCGGCCGGCTCACCGGCGGCGTACCAGCCCATGTACTGGCCGAACCAGCCGGCCAGCAGCGCACCGAGGATGCCCAGTACGATGGTCAGCAGGCAGCCCATGCGGTTGTTGCCGGGCATGAAGAAACGCCCGAGCAGGCCGACGAAGAAGCCGACCAGGATGATGTAGAGCCAGCTGCTGCTGCCGAACAGACCATTCATGCGCGTGATTCCCACCAAGAGTGGACGCAGCCTAGCAAGGCCAGGCTGCGTCCGTCACGGTGTGCCGCTATCAGCAGCAGCCGTGGTCGCCGTGGCGGGTGCCGCTGTCGGCAGCCACCGGCGAACCGCTGGTCTCGCCGCGCAGGCTGGCGGCGTAGTGCTCGCTGATCACCTTGGACACGCAGGCGGTGACCTTCTTGCCCATCGGGATGTGCAGGAACTCGTTCGGGCCGTGTGCATTGGAGTGCGGGCCGAGCACGCCGGTGATCATGAACTGGGCGCCCGGGAATTTCTCACCCAGCATGCCCATGAACGGGATCGAGCCGCCTTCGCCCATGTACATCGCCGGCTTGCCGAAGAAGGCCTGGCTGGCGTCGTCGATGGCCTGGGTCAGCCACGGCGCCATGGCCGGCGCGTTCCAGCCGGTGGAGGCCTTTTCCAGGTCCAGGGTGACCTGCGCGCCGTTCGGCGGATCGCGCAGCAGCGCTTCCTTCAGCAGCTCACCGCAGGTCTTGCCGTCGGCAGTCGGCGGCAGGCGCAGCGACAGCTTCACCGAGGTCTGCGGACGCAGCACGTTGCCGGCCGATTCCAGCGCCGGCATGCCACCCACGCCGGTGACCGACAGCGCCGGGCGCCAGGTGCGGTTGAGCACCAGCTCGGTCAGGTCCTCGTTCATCGGACGCAGGCCGTCGACCATCGGGAATTTCTCGAAGATCTCGGTATCGACCACTTCGGCGGCGCGCTTGGCCTGCGCCTGGCGCTCGGCCGGAATTTCAACGTTCATGCCGTCGATCAGGATGCGGCCGGTGTCCTGGTCCTCGATGCGCGACAGCAGTTGGCGCAGCAGGCGGAAGCTGGACGGCACCACGCCGGAGGCATCGCCGGAATGCACGCCTTCGTTGAGCACCTTCACGGTGAAGTTGCCGCCGGTCAGGCCGCGCAGCGAGGTGGTGCACCACAGCTGGTCGTAGTTGGCGCAGCCCGAATCCAGGCACACCACCAGCGACGGCTTGCCGATGCGGTCGGCCAGGTGGTCGACGTAGGCCGGGAGGTCGTAGCTGCCCGACTCTTCACAGGCTTCGATCAGCACCACGCAGCGGGCGTGCGGCAGGCCCTGGGCCTGCAGCGCCAGCACGGCGGCCAGCGAGCCGAAGATGGCGTAGCCGTCGTCCGCACCGCCGCGGCCATACAGCTTGTCGCCGCGCAGGACCGGGGTCCACGGGCCGAGGTCGTCGTCCCAGCCGGTCATTTCCGGCTGCTTGTCAAGGTGGCCGTAGAGCAGGATGGTGTCGTCGCCGGTTTCGGCGCCGGTAGCCGGAATTTCCAGGAAGATCAGCGGGGTACGGCCTTCCAGGCGGACCACTTCAACCTTCAGGCCGGGCAGCTGCTGGGCCTTGGCCCAGTTCTCCATCAGCGTGACCGCCTGTTCCATGTAGCCGTTCTGCACCCAATTGGCGTCGAACATCGGCGACTTGTTGGGAATGCGGATGTAGTCGACCAACTGCGGGACGATTTCGCTGTCCCACTTGTCATTGACGAATTGGCCGAGCTTGGCGCTGTCCATCTGAAACTCCGGTTGCATGGGCTGATCCGGCCATTCTACGCCTGTGGCCCGGGTAGGGTTTTTCCTACATCACGTCGGGTATTTGGCTGGCTTTTAGAAATCCAGGAAACCGATAGGCTGTGTGCATGTGGTGACGGACACTGTTCCTACCGACGGGATTGCCGGTCGGGACGGCCAGAATCACAAGGAAATACACGTCGTGCCTTGGAGTGTCGTGTTGAGGGCACTGGTGCTGGTCATGTGGATCGCTGGGGCGCATGCCGCCGAACCGATCGACATCAACCGCGCCGATGTCCAGGCGCTGCAGCAGGGATTGACGATGGTCGGAGCCGCCAAGGCCGAGGCGATCGTCGAGCACCGGCGCAGACACGGCCCGTTTCATCGCGTCGAGGACCTGACGCAGGTGAAGGGGATAGGGAAAGCAATCGTCGAACGGAATCGACAGCGGATCACCGTAGGCAACAGGTTGTTGCCGGCGGATCCGGTACCTGGATCGGTACCGGTGCGAACCGTACCGAGGCGCTGACAGCAGGAATCGTCGGAACCGGCAGGAGGCTGGTTCACCGGTCACGGACAGGAAGGCCTTGACCACCGACCGCCGCAGGACGCGGCACCAATCACCAGGATGGTGGCATCACAGACCTGTGGAAGGGGCTGAGATACAAACAGGACAGACGCGGCCGCGTGCAGGATGCAACGCTACCCCCACAGCGCAGGATGCGAGGGGGCAGCAGCAGGCCGACAAGGACGTAACGATTGCCCGGTACGACACATGGCTGTGTCGCCGGGCAGTTTCATTTCCGGCGCCTGGTTTTGCCGCGGCCACCACAGGCCGATGGTGTACGGTGGCCGCTCCGCATGGAAAGGACACCCGCTGGATGCTTCTGCACCGCCCCACCACCCTGATGCTCGCCCTTGCACTGGCGTTGCCGCTGCTGGCCCATGCCGCTGCGCCGGCGTCGGCTGCCAAACCTGCAGCTGCCGCAGCCAGCACCGCCGAAGTGCGCGGACCGACCGACCTGAAGCCGGGCGAGTACCTGTGGCATCCGGAAATCTCGCCGACCGGACCGATCGTGCTGGTGGTCAGCCTCGATGAACAGCGCGCCTACGTGTACCGCAACGGCATTGCCATCGGCCTGACCACGATCAGCTCGGGCAAGGCCGGGCACGAGACGCCAACGGGTGTGTTCACCATCCTGCAGAAGGACAAGGACCACAAGTCCAACCTCTACAACAGCGCGCCGATGCCGTACATGCAGCGGCTGACCTGGGACGGCATCGCCCTGCATGGCGGCAGCCTGCCCGGGCATCCGGCCTCGCACGGCTGCGTGCGGCTGCCGCAGGCTTTCGCGCAGAAGCTGTTCAGTGAAACCCAGCGCGGCGACACCGTGGTCGTGGCCGATGCCAAGAGCTCGCCGATGACCCTGGCCTATCCGTCGGTGCTGGCGCCGGTCAACGCGCGCGGCCAGGCCCTGCCGGAGACCGAGGGCGGGGCGCCGGCGCAGGCCTGGTGGAACGACAGCGCGGCGCCGGCGGGGCAGGTCGGCATCCTGGTCAGCCTGCACGACCAGCGCCTGTACGTGCTGCGCGATGGCGTGATGATCGGCGAGTCGCCACTGAAGGCCGACGCCCTGCCGGCCTTCCAGGGCACCACGCTGTTCGTGATGGGGCAGGGTTACAGCGACACACCCAGCCCGCTGGACGTGAACCAGCGCCTGCACCAGTGGACCGCCTATCCGCTGCTGGGCCAGGACCGCGCCCAAGCTACCCCGGACCTGCTGGCCACGCCTTCGCTGCCGATGGCGCTGCCGGTCGATTTCGCCCGCCAGCTGTACCAGGTGCTGGTGCCGGGCACGACCCTGCTGGTGACCTCGCTGCCGGCGGTCCGCCCAAGCCCGGCTGAATCCGGAATGCAGCCGGTCTTGGAATCCGAGCCGCCAGGGTCCACCCTCAAGGGCAACTGAGTCCCCCCTGCTGTGCCCATGACTGCATCCCGCCTGTGCCGGCTGGCCGCGTTCGGCCTGCTGGCGACCTCGGCCAGCGCCCCGGCGCTGGCACAGACGCCCGCCCTTGCCACCAGCGCCGATGATCTGGCTGCCTTGCTGTCGCGCAGTGCGCCCAAGGCCGACCGCCACGTGTTGCAGTTGGCGGCGCACGCCATGCGCTGTGCGCTGCAGCGGCCGGAGCTGGGCATCAATGGCGATCGCCTCAGCGTGATCGACTATTCGCGGCCGTCCACCGAGCCGCGCCTGTGGGTGTTCGACCTGGCCCACCAGCGCCTGCTGTTCGAGGAATGGGTGGCGCATGGCCGCAACAGCGGCGAGAACCGCACTGAGCACTTCTCGAACCGCGATGGCAGTTTCATGTCCAGCCTCGGCGCGTTCACCGCGCAGGAGACCTACATGGGCGGCAACGGCTATTCGCTGCGCCTGGCCGGGCTGGAACCGGGCTTCAACGACCGCGCGCGTGACCGAGCCATCGTCATCCATGGTGCGCCATACGTGAACCCGGCTACCGCGCAGCTGCAGGGGCGGCTGGGCCGCAGCCTGGGTTGCCCGGCGGTGCGGCTGTCGGTGGCCAAGCCGCTGATCGATGCGTTGCGTGGCGGCACGATGGTGTTTGCTTACTACCCCGACCAGGATTGGTTGAAACACTCGCAGCTGCTGGCCGGCGAGTGCGGTGGCCAGGGCACGCTCGCCACGCGGTGATGCACGACGGCGCGCGGCATGATGCAATGCGCGGATGAACATCGACTCCCTGCTGCACACTCCGAGCCAGGTGATCTCCAGCCTGGACTACCGCCGCGAACGTTGGCGGAATGGACTTGGCTGGACCCGCGAGATCCTGCGCCTGCCGGCGCAGGGCGATGACTGGGCGCTGCGCCTGTCGGTGGCCGAGATCGAGCAGGATGCCGCGTTCTCTGCCTTCCCCGGCGTGGAGCGTGAGCTGGTGCTGCTGCAGGGCAATGGTGTGCGTCTTCGCTTCGACGCTGGCCGTGTGGCCGAGGTGCTGCCACCGCACGGGCGCGTGCGTTTTGCCGGTGAGGAAGCGCTGCACGGCGAACTGATCGATGGCACCACCCACGACTTCAACCTGATGTGGAAGCGCGAGCTGCTGCAGGCCGAGCTGCTGCACCGGCCGCTGGTGGGCGCCATGTTCTTCTTCTGCGAACCGGGTGTGGCCTGGGCGCTGCATCTGCTGGCCGGGCAGGCGGAGTTTGGTGCCGACAGTGGCCTGCCGGCGCTGCAGGCGGGCGATACCGCGTGGTTGGCGGCCGGTGAGCGGCAACGGCATGCGCTGCAGGGAGGCGGCGAGTTGTTGGCGATACGGGTCAGCGCGGCAATGGCGGCATGACCGTGTAGAGCCGAGCCGTGCGTGAATGCGGCCACCGACACCGCGTCACGGTGCGAACCAAGGTTCGCACCCACCAGAAGGCGGCGACCTCAATACACATCGCGCCGGTAACGACTGGCCAGCAGCAGCGCTTCCTTGCCCGCGGCGCCCAGCACCTGCTCGATCACTGCATCCACCGCCGGGGCCATGCCCTGCAGGCTGCCGCAGACCAGGATCGTCGCGCCTTCATCGACCCACTGGCGAAGCGTTGCCGCTTCGGCCAGCAGCCGGTCCTGCACATAGCGATGCGCGTCGCCGTCGCGGCTGAACACTGCATCCAGCCGCGCCAGCCTGCCGTCGGCCAGCATCGCCTGCAGTTCTTCACCGAAGTGGAAGTCGTGCGCGGCGGTGCGCTCACCGAACAGCAGCCAGGTGCGCCGTGCACCATTGCGCGTGCGTTCGTGCAGGTGCGCGCGCAGGCCGGCGATGCCGGTGCCATTGCCGATCAGCAGCAGTGGAACGTCGGCGGCCACGCCGTGGAAATTGTCGTTGCGGCGCAGGCGCAGCTGCACCGCTTCTCCGATGGCTGCGTAGTCGCACAGCCAGCCGCTGCCGATGCCGGGCGTGCCATCGGCGCGCAGCTGGCGGCGCAGCAGCAGCTCGACCGCACCGTCGGTCATCACCGAGGCGATCGAGTACTCGCGATGCGGCAATGGCTGCAGGGTCGCCAGCAACGCAGGCAGGTCGCCCGGTGGAACCAGCGAGGGCAGGTGCGAGCGTGAGACACGGGCCAGCAGTGTCTGCCCGTCATCCAGCACGGTGTCCGCATCGAAGCCCTGCGCATCCAACCAGGTACGCGCGGTGTTGGCTGCGTGCTGCGGACCGATTTCGGCGATGTCGCCGGCCTGCCACTGCACGTCGACGCCAGCGGGAGGCTGCAGGCGCAACCAATACACGGGGCCGCCGGGGCTGCCTGGGTTCAGGTGCTCGCGTTGCAGCAGCGTCCACGGTTGGTACTCGGCCGGGCTCCAGTCCGGCAGTTCGCTGGCACCACCACCGAGTAGACCCAGCAACTGCTGCCAATGACGCAGCGCCGCCGGATCGGCGTTGTCGACTTCGATCGCGTCGAACAGCGGATGCGCGCCGTGCTGGCGCAGCCACTGGTCGAGCTGGTGGCCGAATCCGCAGAAGTGGCCATAGCTGCGATCACCCAGAGCCAGCACGCCGTAGTGCAGGTGCTGCAGCGGCGGCGGTATGGTCATCACCCCGCGCAGGAAGGGCAGGGCATGGTCGGGCGGGTCCCCTTCGCCGGAGGTACTGGCGATGAACAGCGCGCGCTGGCTGCTGGCCAGCAGCGCCGTGTCCACTTCGTGCAGGCCGCGCACGCGTACCGGCAGGCCGGCAGCGCGCAGGGCCTCGGCGCTTCGCTCGGCCAGCTCACGCGCGAAGCCGGTCTGGCTGGACCAGACCAGCAGGATCGGTGGGGTGTCTGCGGTTGCGGCATCGTCGCGCGGGCGCCCGCGCCACCACAGTGCCGCGCAGGCCAGCGCATACAGCACTGTGGCGAGCACCGCGATCTGCGACTGCCGCGCCGGTGGTGCGCCCCGCCACCACGCTTCGCCGAGATGCAGGCGCAGCAGCGCCCAGCCGATCACTGCCAGCAGGAGCAGAACCAGTGCGTTGCCGAGCCACGCGCGCGACGGACGGGTGCTCATGAGCCCTGCTCGTCGAGCAGGTGCTGGAAGGCGCTGCTGAGAAATTCCTGCGGGCCGTCTGCCGCACGCTGCAGGTAGCGCGCAGCCAGTCCTTCGCGCTCGGCCAGTGCCATGCCCGCGTCACGGCCGAGCACGGTCAGTGCCGTGGCCCAGGCATCGGCGTGCATGGCGTCGTCGGCCACCACGGTTACTGCCGCGGCTACCTGGCGCACCGGCATGCCGGTACGCGGGTCGAGACTGTGGCTGTAGGCCTCGCCATCGGCTTGGTACTGGTGCCAGCGATCGCCGGAGGTGGCCACCGCCTTGCCGTCCAGCGCCAGCACTCGTGGCGGGGTATCGGTGTACGCGTCTTCTTCGGGTGCGGACTCCACCAGCACCCGCCACGGCTGGCCGTCCGGCTTGCGGCCGTAGCCGGCCAGTTCGCCGCCGACTTCGATCAGCGCAGCAGAGATACCCTGTCCACGCAGCCAGGCAGCGACGTGATCGACGCCGAAGCCCTTGGCGATAGCAGAGAGATCCAGTTCCAGCCCGCCCGGTTGCAGCAGCGCATCGTCCTGCCACTGCAGGCGCTGCCAACCGCAGCGATCACGCGTGGCCTGCAGGGTAGCGTCGTCGGGCTGGCGGCGTTCACCGGCATGTGCACCGAAGCCCCACAGTGCAACCAGCGGACCGATGGTGGGATCGAAGGCGCCGCCACTGGCGGAAGCGATGGCCTGTGCGCAGGCCAGAACGTGGCGTGTTTCGGCCGGCAACGCGCACCATTGGCCGGCGTCGGCGCGGTTGTAGCGGCTGAGGTCTGAACCGGGTTCCCAGGTACTCATCTGCGCGACCACCTCATCCAGCCGCGCCTGGATGCCGGCATGCAGCGGATACAGGTCGCGCTGGCGCGACGCGACCAGCGACACGCTCCAGGTGGTGCCCATGGTGGTGCCACCGAGGCGGGCGATGTCGAGCAGGGGATCTGTCATGGTGGTGTGCTGCAGGCGCGATGCCGGGGCCTGCCCGGCATCGCGGTCCACGTCATTACTGCGGCAGCACTTCCAGCGTGGCGACATAGCTCAGGCGGCGCTTGGCGGCCTGCTTCACCGACGTCTTGTTGTCTTCGGTGCCGGTCTCCAGCCAGTACATGCCGGCTTCCGGCCAGGTCACCTTGATCTCGCCCTTGGCATCGCTGGTGACCTTCAGCTCGTCCTGCGCGTTGCGATAGCGGGTGCCGCCGCGCACGATCTCGAACTCCAGGCCTGCGGTCGGCTTGCCGTCGATCAGTACGCGGAAGGTGGCTTCCTCGCCGGCGAACAGATCGTTCGGGTGGCCGACGGTAACCAGCTCGATGCCGCGGTTGGTCGGCTTAAGCGCAGTGTCGTTTGGTGCGCCGTTGGTTACAAATGTTTCCACGCGGCCCACCGACTGGCTCACTTCCAGCTTCTTCGCGTCCTTGGGAAGTTCGCCGAAGGTGGCGGCGGTACCACGCCAGCGCTTGCGCTCGCCGTTCTGCTCGTAGGTGGCAAACAGGCCGTCATTGACCGACGCGATGCGGTAAGTGCCCTGCTGCTTCAGCTCGACATCGAACACGCTGCGGTACTTGCCGGTGGCGGCGTTCTGCGCCTGCACGGTGCTGCCGTCCGGCGCGGTGATCACCACCGACTCCAGGCGCAGCGGCACGTGATTGAAATAGAACAGGTCATTGGAGACCGCACCGTCGACGGTGATCCACGGCGCGTTGCCGGCGATCACGGTCTGCGAGGGCAGCAGCCAGGCCTTGTGGGCCAGGGCCGAGAACGGAAGGGCAGCGGCCAGAGCGGCGGCGAGGACGAGCGTGCGCTTCATGCGGAAGACTCCAGGGGTGGTGGTGGGGTCGGATCCCTTCCGCAGGAAGGGCTCTGACCCCGGTCAGGCGGTTAAGGTTTGACGGCGAGGGTGACCTGGCCCAGTTCGGTGGCGCCCTGCGCGCGGCCGTTCTGTGCGGCGGTGGCCGGCCAGGTGAAGGGGATCTTCAGCAGTTCACGGCCGCCGACTTCGCGCACCGCTTCCACCACCAGGGTGTAGTTGCCCGGGGCCAGCTGCTTCAGGGCCGGCTGCTTGTCGTTGAACGACAGCGCGTGCTTGCCGGCCGGGCGGGTCGGGCCGGTCACGCCGTCCACCGGCACCTGCAGGGTGCGGCCGCTCTTGCGCCACCACTGGCGCAGGTCGGGCAGCCACTTGGTGCCATGGCCTTCGCTGTTGCTGGTCTGCTGGTACCAGACCGACAGGTTGGCGGCGACCTTCTGGTCGGCGCCTTCCAGCCACACCGCCACATACGGGCGGTGGTACTCGGCCACGTTGAGCTTGGGCACTTCGACGTTGATGTCGAGGGTGGTGGCGTAAGCCGGCGAGGTGGCCAGCAGGCCACTGAGGGCGATGGTCAGGGTGACGCGCATGGGGCGGCTCCGGAAGAACGGATGGAAGTCACGGTGGAAGTCAGTGGATCAGCAGCAGGGCGATCAGAAGCGGGATCATCAAGCCCAGGCCGACCAGTGGCCAGGTCATGCGTCGCTGCCGCGCATGCAGGTGCAGCAGGAACAGGCCGGTGATGCAGAACACCAGGCAGGCCACGGCAAACAGGTCCAGGAACCAACCCCACGCCGGGCCGGCATTGCGGCCCTTGTGCAGGTCGTTGAGGTAGGACACCACGCCGCGCGACGTCGATTCGTACTCCACCGCGCCGGTCTCGCGATCGATGCTCAGCCAGGCGTCACCACCGGGGCGCGGCAATGACAGGTAGATCTCTTCGGCCGACCACTCGGCCGGACGCCCACCGATGGCGATGCCCAGCTGCGTGTCCAGCCATTGCCTGGCCGGGCGCGGAATCGGTGCGTTGCCGTCCTCGCGCGTGCCCAGCTGGCCCAGCAGATCAGCCGGCAGTTCCAGCTGCTGGTTCTGCACCTGCGGCTTGGCTTCGATCTTCGCCGCATGGTTGAGGGTCAGGCCGGTCACCGCGAACAGCAGCATGCCGATCAGGCACATCGCCGAGCTGATCCAGTGCCACTGGTGCAGCGTCCGCAGCCAGAAGCCACGGTTCTGTTGCTGCTGCACAGTGGAAGAGGCAGGACGGCTCACGGCACGGTTCGAGGCGGACGGGGACTGCCCATTACATCATTGATGAGAATAGCTCGCAATTGCGTGTCGTTCTGTATCCCACCGCCGGATCGACGGCGGGATACGGCAGATCCACACCATGCGTGGATGAAGTGGTGCCGACCAAGATCGGCACCCACCGGGGCAATGCCGGCCAGCGACCGGCACTACCGGTGCGCGGCGATCAGAACTTCGCGTTCAACGAAATCCAGTAGCTGCGGCGCTGGTCCTTGGTCGCGTAGTCGTCCACGCAGCTGAACTCGCTGGGATTGAGCAGCAGGCACGACTGTGAAACGAAGTCCTTGTCGAACAAATTGTTGACACGTGCGTTGACCGTCAGCCACGGCGTGGCCTTCCAGCTGCCGCCCAGGTGGAAGATCGTGTAGTCCTCGTAATAGCGCACGTGGCGGGTGCCGGCACTGTCGATGAGGGTGTCGCGATAGCGGTCGTAGCGGCCCTCGCCGATCAGCGACAGGCTGACCGCTTCGTTGATCTGCCAGTTGAGGCTGGCGTTGGCCATGTGCTTTGCCGGCGTGGTGCCCGAGATCGGGCGTCCCTTGTCGGGGCCGCTGGTCTGCTCGCTCTTGGTCCAGGTGTAGTTGCCGCGCAGCTGCAGGGTGTCGAGCAGGTCGACATGCGCGGCCAGTTCGGTACCGCGGGTCTCGGCCTTGTCGATGTTCACGCTCTGGGTGAAGGTGCTGTAGCCCAGCGCCGCCCAGCCCGGGCCGATGTCTACGCAGTAGCCACTGCCGGCGCGGGCCACTTCGCAGTTCGGGAAGGTGCCGCCGCTGGCGATTTTGTCCTCGAACTTGTTGAAGAAGCCGGTCACGTTGAAGCCCCAGCGCTGGCCTTCGTAGTAGGCGGCCAGCTCATAGTTGGTGCTGGTTTCAGGCTTCAGGTTAGGCGAGCCCACCAGCGGCAGCACGCCCTGGCCACCGAAGCCGGTGATGCCCGGGAACAGCTGGTCCGGACGCGGGGTCTTGTAGCCGGTGCTGACGCCACCCTTGAAGGTCCACGCGTCGCTGGCGTTCCATACCAGGTAGCCGCGCGGACTGACGTGGCTGCCGAACACGTTGTGGTCGTCATAGCGCAGGCCGAAGGTAGCGGTGAGGGTATCGGTCAGCGACCAGTTGTCCTCGGCGAACAGGGCCCACATGCGGTGCTTCTGCTTGGTGTTGCTGCGGTAACCGGCGCCATCCATGCCGAACACGCCGTCGATCATGTCGGTGTCGTTGTACTGGCCGCCAACGGTCAGCTTGTGCGCGCCGAAGTCGAGGTCGAGCATGGTGTCGAGCACGTAGCCTTCCAGTTCCATGGTGCGCAGCGGACGCGGCAGGAACGCCTGCAGCCGTGCCATTTCACTTGGATTGAGGGCAGTCAGCGCATTGCCGCGGCCAGCCGCACAATTGTTGGCGGCACCGGTGCGGCGGCAGACGTCATTCCACAGCGTCTGCAGGTTGGCGCGTTCGTCCAGGGTCAGCGGCAGCGAACGGCCCAGGTTGCTGCTCTTGCTGTGGGTCAGCGAGGTCTGCCAGGTACCGAAGCTGTAGCGGCCCTGGTGGGTCAGCGACAACTGGTCGCGCTCGTAGCGCTGGTAGGCGGTGTAGCCCACACGCGGCTGCACCACGCGGCGGGTGACGGTGCCGCTGCCGTTCGGGTTGGGGATGACTGCGTTGCCGACGCGCCACAGGCTGGCCAGGCTGTCCAGCGTGCCGGTCTGGCCCTCGCTGTTGTCATACTTCTGCCGCGACACGTCGTAGTCCAGCCACAGTTCGTGATCGTCGTTGACGCGGAAGTCCAGGCGTACGCCGGTGTTCCAGTTGGTGTTGGCCACCGACTTGCCACCGCCGCCGAAGCCAATGCTGCGCTCCCAGAGGCTGCCGTCCGGCAGGGTCAGTGCATCCCACTCCGGATTGGAGGCCTTGGCGTCGTAGTAGCTGCCGCGCACCGCCAGGCTCAGGCGGTCCTTCAGCAGCGGGCCACTAAGGTACAGGTCGGTGGTGCGTGCATCACCGAACTGGTCATCCTGTTGCACGGTGAAGCCCTGGGTCACCGCGCCGTGCCAGCTGTCCTGGTTGCGCCGGGTGATGATGTTGATGACGCCACCCATCGCATCCGAGCCGTACAGCGTGGACATCGGGCCGCGCACGACTTCGATGCGTTCGATCGCGTCCAGCGGCGGCAGGTAGGCGAACTGGCCGCCACCGAAGTTGTTCGGATACAGCTGGCCGACATTGCTCTGGCGACGGCCGTCGATCAGCACCAGGGTGTACTCGGACGGCAGGCCGCGCATGGAAATGGTGGCGCGACCGTTCTTGTCGCTGGCTTCCAGGCCGACGTCGATGCCTTCGACGTCGCGCAGCGCGTCGACCAGGTTGGTGTACGGGCGCTTGCTGAGTTCTTCGCGGCTGACCACGCTGATGCTGGCCGGTGCATCGACCACCTTCTGCTCGAAGCCGGAGGCGGTGACCACCACCTTGTCCAGCGTCTGTGGCGCGCCGGAAGCGTCACCGTGGGCAAGGGCAGGGGTGGCCATGGCCGCCAGCACGGCGCTGGTCAGCAGGGTACGGGACAGGGACGAACGGACACGATGGCGCTGGGCCATGGCAGTAACCTCGAAGGATGCAGGGTGGTGCGACGCCGTGCGCGAAGGGCGCGGCAGGCACGGAAGGCCCGGTCAGGGGCGGCAGGGATGAAGCAGGCAGCGGCGTGCAGGCGCGACCGCGCGGGCGGTCACGTCGGGCCGTGGATCAGGCGAGCGGCGGCGCCTGGCCGCGTTGCTGGCGACGCCCGGGCGCATCGGCCCAGGGCGTGTCCGGAGCGGCCAGTGGCCAGTCCAGGCGCACGCCGGGCATGGCCGGCGTGGCGGGTACGAGTTCCAGCTCAGTGCGCAGCCAGTGGCTGGCCAGCAGCAACGGCGGGCGTGCCTTCTCGGCTGATTTCACCGGAGCGGCAGCACAACGGCGCAGCTTGGCCGGTGCCTCTTCCTGCAGCGGCGCTTCGCCACCGCGCTCTTCCAGCGGCATCTGCACGGCCATTCCGGCCTGGCCGTGTGGCAGCAGCGGCAGGGTGCCCAGCAGCAAGGCCAGCATCGCCACCCACGCCAGCAGGCTGGCCAGCGCGGGACGCTGGCCGCGCATGGCGGTGCCCATCTTGCGATGGATGAGTGGACGAGGGCGAAGCGGGCGCAGCAAGCGGGGGTCCCCAAGGGTCTGCCGGCAGCGGCCGGCATCAACGGGGCGTGATTGTAATGAGAGCTGTTAGCCGTTGCAAATGAGAATGATTGCCAAAATGTCGCAGGCCGCCCCGACGGGGCTCAGACTTCGCTCCAGCGCCGCAGCAGGTTGTGGTACACGCCGGTCAGCTGCAGCACCGCCTCGGCGTCGCCGCCGGTCTGCCGCAGGCGTTCGATCGAGCCATCCATTTCCCACAGCAGGCGCCGCTGCACGTCGTCGCGGATCATGCTCTGCACCCAGAAGAACGAGGCCATGCGCGCGCCGCCGGTGACCGGCCGCACCTGGTGCAGGCTGCTGGACGGATACACGATCAGGTCGCCGGCCGGCAGCTTTACCTCGTGTTCGCCGTAGGTATCGCTGATGATCAGCTCGCCGCCCTCGTACTCCTCGGGCGCGGACAGGAACAGGGTGCAGGAGATGTCCGAGCGCAGTTGCTCACCGTTGGCCAGGTTCATCACCGCACCATCGACATGGAAGCCATAGGTGCCGCCCCCGCTGTAGCGGTTGAAGCGCGGCGGCAGGTACTTCAGCGGCAGCGCGGCGCTGAAGAACAGCGGGTGCCGGGCCAACGCGACGAGGATGATCTCGCCCAGTTCGCGGCGCAGCGGCGAGGCCTCGGGCAGCTGCTGGTTGTGCTTGGCCTGCGCGCCCAGATGGCCAACGGTCTCGCGGCCATCGGTCCAGTCGGCGGCGTCGAGGCGGCGCCGGAAGTCGGCGACCTGGTCGGCGCTGAGAATGTCGGGGATGTGCAGCAGCATGCGGGACTCCTCAGAGGGACGGCGGTGCGACCAGTGCGCGCACCTGCGGATGCGGCGACGCGGCCAGTTCCGGCACGATGTGCTCCATGAACGCCGGGCTGCCGTGGGCCAGTGCAAGCCGCAGCCAGTGCACGGCCTGCTCGATCTGGCCGGCCTGCAGCAGGATCGAGGCGTAGTTGGCCTGGCCGCGGAAATCACCGGCCTCGGCCGCGCGCTGGTACCAGGCCAGCGCTGCCTGTGGATCGGGCGCGGTATCCAGTCCGTCTTCGAGGTGGCGGGCCAGCAGGTTCATCGATTTGGCATGGCCCAGTTGTGCGGCACGGGTGTACAGGGCCAGTGCCTGCGCGCGGTCCTGGGTCACGCCGCGGCCGGTGGCCAGCAGGTTGGCCAGGTTGTACAGGCCCCAGTCCAGGCCGGTGTCGGCCGCGCGCCGGTACCACACTGCGGCGAGTGTCGGGTCGGGGGCGGTGCCCTGGCCCAGTTCGTGGCAGCGGCCAAGCATGTTCATCGCCATCGGCGCGCCGTTGTTGGCGGCGGTTTCGTACCAGAGCAGTGCCGCCGGGGCGTCCTGTGCGGTGCCTTTGCCTTCCATGTGCATCTGCGCGAGCAGCAGTTGTGCCTCGACCTGTCCGGCCTGCGCGGCGTCGCGCACGCGCGCGAAGGCAGCCTGCGGGTCGTGCTGCAGCAGCTCGGCCAGAGCATCGCTGTCGATGGGGGTAAGGGTTGCCATGGGGGTGAGTATCGCCGGAAACAAAAACGGCGGCAGGAGAGCCTGCCGCCGTGGTGGAGCCAAGTTACATCAGAACTTCACGTTCAGTGCCAGGGTGGCCGAGCGACCCGGGGCGATGCTCGCGTAGTGCGAGGCATAGGCCTTGGTGAAGTAGGTCTTGTCGGTCAGGTTCTGCACGTTGAGCTGCAGGCTGATGTTGTCCTGGATCGCGTAGCTGGCCATCGCGTCGAAGCGGGTGTAGCTGGCGATCCACTTGGTGTTGGCCACATCACCGTACTGCTTGTCCGAGTAGAACGCACCGGCACCGACGGTCAGGCCGATCGGGAAGCGGTAGGTGGTCCACAGGTTGGCGCTGTGCTTGGCGGTGTTCGGGAACTCGTTGCCGTTGTTCGGCGACGGCACGTAGACGTTGGACGGGCAGGTGCGGCCGGACACGGCACAGACGAAGCCGTTGTCCTTCAGTTCCGAGTCCAGGTAGGTGTAACCGCCGTACAGGCTCCAGGCGTCGGTCAGCTGGCCGTTGAAGCCCAGCTCGAAGCCGTTGATCTCCTTCTTGCCGGCGTTCTGACTGGTGCCGTTGTCGATGGTCACACGTGCATTGTTCATCACGGTGTGGAAGATCGCCGCGGTCAGGTTCAGGCGGTTGTCCAGCAGGTCCCACTTGGTACCCAATTCGAGGTTCTTGGTGTCCTGCGGCTTGAGGTCGGCCACCAGCCCGGTCAGGCCGTCGGAGCCATCGCCACCGTCCATGCCCGGCGGGGTCGAGGAGGTGCCCCACGACAGGTAAATGCTGCCGTTGGCCGCCGGCTTGAACACTACGCCGGCCTGGTAGTTCACGAAGTCGTTGTCGTTGCGCAGGCGGGTCGGCGCTGCGTTGAGCACCGGCGTGGTCAGCGTGGTGCTGTAATCGTCATAGCGCAGGCCGACGTTGAAGCTCCACTGTGCATTGAGCTCGATGGTGTCGAACAGATAGGCGGACTTGGTCTTGGTGCGCTGTTCAACGTCCAGCGCCTTGTTGCTGCGATAGACGATCTGACCGGCAGCCCACGGATCGTTCGGATTCGGGTTGTTGAAGTCGGTGCAGTTGTAGTTGGTGGCGGCGCCGGACACCCGGCACACGGAGCTGTTGGCGGCGGTTTCCAGCGGGTTGGCGGTGCCCGGCGTCATCAGGTAGCTGCCGCGAGTCATCTTCTCGTCGCTGTATTCCACGCCGGCGCTGTAGCTGTGCTTGAGCGCGCCGGTCTGGAAGGCGCCGGTCAGACCGAGCTGGTCGGCGAAGCTCTTGACGTCGACGGCGCGGCTGTTGGTGCGGCGCCACAAGGTGCCGTAATTGTTCGGGTTGCCCTTGCTGTCGTCCGGCTGGGTCCACAGGTAGTCGTTGCTGGTGTTGCCCAGGCGCGCGATGTTGCGCAGCTTGTGGCCGCCGAAGTCGTAGCTGGCGTCCAGGGTGCTGATGTCGGCGCGGGTGCGCTGGAAGTCGCGGTCGACCAGGCCGTAGTAGTTGTTGCGGTCCGGCACCATCGGGCGGCCATCGCCGTTCTTGGCCACGTTCGGGCCGCTGGCGAACGGATTGTTGTACGGGAAACCGCCTGCATCCGGCAGGTCATCGCTCTGCATGTGGTAGTGGCTGGCGATCAGCTGCGCCGGACCGTTCAGGCCAAACGCGATCGACGGTGCGATACCCCAACGGCTGACATTGGCAGCGTCACGGCCGGCGATGTCCGACTCGTGCTTCATCAGGTTCAGGCGGGCGGCGATGCCATCGCCCAGCACGTAGTTGGCGTCCACGGTGCCGCGCGCGTAGCTGTCGGTGCCGATGCCCATGCTTGCGCTGGTCTCGTTCTTCAGCTTCGGCGTCTTGCTCACCAGGTTCAGGCTGCCACCACCGGAGTCACGGCCGCCGTAGGCCGAGCTCGGGCCCTTGACCACTTCCACCTGCTCCAGGTCGAAGATTTCGCGGGTCTGCGAGCCGACGTCGCGCAAGCCATCGACAAACATGTTGCTCTGCGAATCGAAGCCACGGATGAAGGGGCGGTCGCCGGTCGGGTTGCCGCCTTCGCCGGCACCGAAGGTGATGCCTGGGACCATGCGCAGCGCATCCTGCAGGTTGGTCGCGCCGGTTTCGGCAATCAGCTTCTCCGACACGATCGACACCGACTTCGGAGTGTTCAGCAGTTCAGCGGTGAACTTCGGCGAGGACGGATTGAACCAGCTGCCGCGCACCTGCACCTTGTCCAGGTCGGTGGCCTTGCGGGAGCTGGCATCGGCGTTGTCGGCGGCCTGTGCGACCAGCGGTGCGAAGCCGGCGGCCAGGGTGGCGGTAGCGAGCAGGGAAACGCGCGGGCCGTGCTTGCGGGACGTGATGTGGGTCATGGTCTGGATGGCGGTGGCTTGGATCAGGAAAGGGCGAGGGCCGAAGCGCAGACAGCGCGACGGCACGTAGAAAGCGGTTTCTGTAGAGCTGAGCCGATAGAGCTGAGCCGATGCTCGGCTACGCGGTGAACGACCTCAGGCACACGCCAACGGCCGCAGGGCGCCTCAGCTGGCGTGCGGTGCGGGCGGTGCGTGGCCGGGGTTCAACCGCAGCGCGGGATCATGCAGCTGCCAGCGCAGGGCGTCGGAACGCCACAGCGGAACATGCGCGACCAGGGCGGCGCGCGGGGGAGCCAGTCCGGTACAGGGCGTGGTGCCCTCGCCATCCAGCGGCGGCTCCGGTGCTGGCGCGGCATGGTGCGGGCATTCGTCCGCCGGCGGGGCCGGCATCGGCATGACCTGCTGCAGATCGTCAGCGTGTGCCTGCCAGCCGTGGGCAGCAGGGCCGTTGCCGCGTCCTTCGTGCAGTGCCGACCAGCCCAGCAACAGCGTCAGCAGCGCGGCCACGAGCAGCGGCCACCCTTGACGGGCGAGCTGGCGCAGCGTGGCGGTGGGCGCGGGCGAAGCCATGGCGCGGAGGCGGAGTCGTTACGAAGATGTTACGTAGAATAGCATCAACGATAATGATTCGCATGTGCGCAATCGGGCGTGCGATCTCGATGCCCCCGAAAGGCCCTGGAAGGCCGCTCAGGGCGATCCGGTAGATCCACCCCATGGGTGTGCTCCCCGGCAGGCGCGCGCATGGGCGGGTCCCTGCCGGGAGGCACCGCCTCAATCGCGGTCGTCGCGGGTCCAGATCGCGTCGTGCTCGCGCTTTACCGGGAACTTCGGCACCGGGCTGTAGGCCGGGGCGCACAGGGCACGGCCATCGCGCACGTCGAAGCGCGCGCCGTGCAGCACGCACTCCACGCTGCCCTCGGTGGTGTTGAACTCGCCCGAGGAGAGCTCGAACTCTTCATGCGTGCACTGGTCTTCCAGGGCGTACAGCTCGCCGTCGAGGTTGAACACCACGATCGGCGTTCCGGTCACCTCGTCGAACACACTCTTCATTTCACCCGGCAACAGCTCGGCGCCGGCACAGACAAAGGTCCAGGCCTCGCTCACGTGGCGGCTCCGGCCAACGGCTTTTCCAGGATCTCGAAGCGCAGGTCGTCGCGCTTGGGGATGCCGAAGCGTTCGTCCCCATACGGGAACGGCTTCTTGATGCCGGTACGCTGGTAGCCGCGGCGTTCATAGAAGGCGATCAGCTCGTCGCGCACGTCGATCACCGTCATCTGCATCACCGGCACGCTCCATTCGCGCGCGGCAAGCGCTTCGGCAGCCTCCATCATCTGCTTGCCGACACCGCCGCCCTGTTGGGCCGGGTCGACCGAGAACATGCCGAAGTAGCCCTTGCCATCGACATCGGCAACGTGGGCGCAGGCCACCAGCTGGTTCCCGCGCTCGGCCAGCAGGATGGTGGAGCGCGGGCGGTCCAGGTCGGCCTGGATGCCTTCGGCGTCGATGCGGGCGCCGTCCAGCAGGTCGGCTTCAGTGGTCCAGCCGACACGGCTGGCGTCACCACGGTAGGCGGAGGTGACCAGGGTGATCAGGGCGGGGATGTCGGCCGACGTGGCGGCCCGGTAGGTCAGGGTGCTCATTGCCCCATTCTAGGTGGGGCGTGGGCGGGCGCAAATGGGGAGGTGGGGTCAGATCCCTTTCGCAAAGCGAAAGGGATCTGACCCCGACGTCTACTGACCCAACGGCAGGCCATGGACCGACTGGCACAGGTTCGGAATTGGCAGATGCTCGGGGTCAGATCCCTTTATGCAGCAAAGGGCTCTGACCCCTCAGCCCCAGGAAACGCTCATGCCACGCCCCCGAAGGATCGATGCGCCCGGATACCCGCAACATGCCGTTCAACGTGGCAACAATCGCCAGCCCGTGTTCTTCACGGATGACGACCGCGTGGCCTACCTGCGTCTGCTGTGTCATCACGCAGGCCAGCAGCACTGCCGGGTCCACGCTTATGTGCTGATGGACAATCACGTCCATCTTCTGGCAACGCCTGATGTCTGCGGCGGGCTGTCACGGATGATGCAGGCCGTGAGCCGGACCTACGTACGTCGGGTGAATGATCGGCAGGGCCGCACCGGCACGTTATGGGAAGGGTGCTTCCACTCCACGCTGGTGGATACGGATCGCTATCTGCTGGCCTGCCAGCGCTACATCGAGCTCAACCCGGTTCGGGCGGGGAAGGTGGCGCATCCTGGTGACTATCGCTGGTCGAGCTATCGCGCGAATGCGCAGGGCAGGGTGAACGCATTGCTCGTGCCGCATCCGGCCTTTGAGTTGATTGCCACCGATGCGGATGAGCGGTGCAGGTGCTACGCCGAGTTCATCGAGCAGGGTATCCCTGCGCAGGATCTCTCTTCGATACCGAAGGCGGTGCAATCGCAGCGACGGATGGCGGCAACGTTGATGGGGTCAGAGCCCTTTCGCCAGGCGAAAGGGATCTGACCCCGGTCTGCGGGCTCACCCCAACAGCTTGCGCACCTTGGTCAACGCGGTCATGAACCGCTCGATCTCGGCGTGCGTGTTGTAGAACGCCAGCGAGGCACGGCAGGTGGCGGCGACGCCGAAGTACTGCAGCAGCGGGTGCGCGCAGTGCTGGCCCGAGCGCACGGCCACGCCTTCCAGGTCGAGCAGGGTCGCCAGGTCATGCGCATGCGCGCCGTCGATCAGGAACGAGACCACGGCGGCCTTCTCCGGCGCTTCGCCGATGATGCGCAGGCCGTCGACGCGGCGCAGCTCTTCGGTGAAGTGTGCCAGCAGTTCGGCTTCGCGCGATTCCACGTTCTCCTGGCCAAGCTGCTGCAGGTAGTCGGCGGCCACGCCCAGGCCGATGAAGCCGGCGATGTTGGGGGTGCCGGCTTCGAATTTGTGCGGGGCATCGTTGAACACGGTGCCGTCGAAGCTGACTTCCTTGATCATCTCACCGCCGCCGAGGAACGGCGGCATCGCGTCCAGGTGCTCGCGACGGGCCCACAGTGCGCCGGTACCGGTCGGTCCGCACATCTTGTGGCCGGTGATGGCGTAGAAGTCGCAGCCGATCGCGGCGACGTCGACCTTGCGGTGCGGCACCGCCTGCGAGCCATCGACCACGGTGATGATGCCGCGCTTGCGCGCTTCACGGCAGATCTCGCGCACCGGATTGACCGTGCCCAGCACGTTGGACACGTGGGTGACAGCGAGCAGCTTGACCTCGGGGGTCATCGCCACGCGCAGCGCGTCCAGGTCCAGCGCACCATCGGGGGTGATCTCGGCCACGCGGATGGTCGCGCCGGTGCGCTGCGCAACCAGCTGCCACGGCACGATGTTGGCGTGATGCTCCATGCGTGTGATCAGGATCACGTCACCGGCCTTCAGCCGTGGCAGTGCCCACGAGTACGCCACCAGGTTGATGGCGAAGGTGGTGCCGCTGCACAGCACCAGGTCGCTGGGGCGCACGTTGAGGAAGCGCGCCAGCTTGTTGCGTGCGCCTTCATAGGCATCGGTGGCTTCGCTGCCCAGTGCGTGCACTGCGCGGCTGACGTTGGCGTTGTAGCGGCGGTAGAACTCGTCCACCGCGCCGATCACCTGCACCGGCTTCTGGCCGGTGTTGGCATTGTCGAAATAGACCAACGGCTTGCCGTGCACTTCGCGCATCAGCAGCGGGAAGTCGAGGCGGACGCGGTCCCAGTCGGGGCTGCCGGTGCGTTCTTCGATCGGTCGCGGCGAGGACAGGTTCATGCCACACCTGCCTCGGCCAGCGCCTTGTCCAGGCGGCGTGCCAACTGCGCGCGCAGCGCTTCGGGCAGCACCTTCAGCGGCTCGTGGCAGAACGCGGCGCTCAGCAGTGCCTGCGCCTGCGCCTGCGGCAGGCCGCGCGTGCGCAGGTAGAACAGCGCATTGGCATCGAGCTGGCCGACGGTCGCGCCGTGCGCTGCCTTCACCTCATCGGCGTCGATCACCAGCGTCGGCTGGGTGTCGATCTCGGCGTCGGGCGACAGCAGCAGGTTCTTGTTGGACAGGTTCGCATCGGTGCCGTCGGCGCCTTCGCGGATCTGGATGCCGCCATGGAACACAACGCGGCTGCGGTTGGCCGCAACACCGCGCCACAGCAGCTCGCAGTTGGTATCGCGCGCGATGTGGTCGATGCCCAGGCGGGTCTCGACGTGGCGGCGGCCATTGCCGAGCAGCACGCCATTGGCGGTCAGGTGGGCGTTGTCACCTTCCAGGCGCACGTTCAGTTCATGGCGGCTGAGCGCGGCACCCAGTTCCAGGTCGACGCGGTGGTACTGCGCGTCGCGGGCCAGCACCGCATCGGTGCGCAGGAAGCTGGTCTGGCGCGCGCTGCCGGCCTGGACGCGGGCATGCTGGAGTACCGCGTCGCGGGCGACGTGGGCATGCAGCACGGTGTTGTCCAGATGGGCGGCATCGCCGACGCTGAAGCGGTGCTCGACCACGCCCAGCTGTGCGCCGGCACGCAGTTCGATCAGGTGACGGTGATGCCAGGCCAGGTCGGTGTCGCCGGCCACGCTGGCGAACACCAGCTGCAGGGGGGCTTCGACCTGCACGCCTTCGTCCACGCGCAGCACCACGCCTTCATCGGCCAGGGCGGCGTTGAGCCGGGCGAAGATTTCTTCGCTGCGCTCGTAACGGCGGCCGAGGAAACGAACGGCATCCTCACCGTCCGCCAGCGCGGCCGACAGCGGCTGCAGCTGCACGCCGGCCGGCAACGCCTGCACGTCGCTCAGCGTGGCATCCAGGCGACCGTTGACGAACACCAGGCGCGGCGCCGGAATGTCTTCCAGCAGCGCGACGTCCAGGGCCGGGCCCTGCAGCGGTGCCGCGGCGAACGCGCGGCGCTCCAGCTGGCGCAGCGAGGTGTACTTCCAGGCTTCGTTGCGGGCGGCCGGCAGGCCATCGCGCAGGGCCGCATCCAGCACTTCGCGGCGCGCATCGCTGCCGCAGAAGGCCTGGGCCATCGAGTCGAGCAGGGCGCTCATCAGACCGCCGCCTCGCGCACCACGCGATCCTTCAGGAAGTCATAGCCGTGCGCTTCCAGCTCCAGCGCCAGTTCCGGGCCGCCGCTCTTGACGATGCGGCCGTCGGCCAGCACGTGCACCACGTCCGGCTTGATGTAGTCCAGCAGGCGCTGGTAGTGGGTGATGACCAGGAACGAGCGGTCGGCGCTGCGCAGTGCGTTGACGCCGTCGGCGACGCTCTTCAGCGCGTCGATGTCCAGGCCCGAATCGGTCTCGTCCAGGATCGCCAGCTTCGGCTCCAGCACGGCCAGCTGGAAGATCTCGTTGCGCTTCTTCTCGCCACCGGAGAAGCCTTCGTTGACGCCACGGTGCAGCAGTTCGTCCTTCAGGTGCAGCACGGCCAGCTTCTGGCGCACCAGCTTGAGGAACTGCATGGAATCGAGTTCTTCCTCACCGCGTGCCTTGCGCTGGGCGTTCAGTGCCGCGCGCAGGAAGTAGGTGTTGTTCACGCCCGGAATTTCCACCGGGTACTGGAACGCCAGGAACAGGCCGGCGGCGGCGCGCGCTTCCGGATCCTGGTCGAGCAGGTCGGTGCCTTCGAACTGCACGCTGCCTTCGGTCACGTCATAGCCGTCGCGGCCTGCCAGGACATTGCCCAGGGTGGACTTGCCGGCGCCGTTGGGGCCCATGATGGCGTGCACCTGGCCGGGCTTCACTTCCAGCGACAGGCCCTTGAGGATTTCCTTGTCGCCGATGCGGGCGTGGAGGTTTTCGATCTTCAGCATGGTGGGGGTTTCCGTGGTGCGGGCCGTGGCCCGCCGGTAAAGAGAATGCGTTGTGCGAGGGGCAGCAGGCGGTCAGCCCACCGAGCCTTCCAGCGAGACTTCCAGCAGCTTCTTGGCTTCCACCGCGAACTCCATCGGCAGCTCGCGGAACACCTGCTTGCAGAAGCCGTCGACGATCATCGACACCGCGTCTTCCTGGCTGATGCCACGAGCGCGGCAGTAGAACAGCTGGTCGTCGGAGATCTTGGAGGTGGTGGCCTCGTGCTCGACCGTGGCGCCGGGGTTCTTCACCTCGATGTAGGGGAAGGTGTGGGCACCGCACTGCTTGCCGATCAGCAGTGAATCGCACTGGGTGTAGTTGCGCGCGCCATCTGCGTTGCGGTCGACCCGGACCAGGCCGCGGTAGGTGTTCTGTCCGCGGCCGGCGCTGATGCCCTTGCTGATGATCTTGCTCTTGGTGCGCTTGCCGATGTGGATCATCTTGGTGCCGGTGTCGGCCTGCTGGCGGTGGTGGGTCAACGCCACCGAGTGGAACTCACCGACCGAGTCGTCGCCCAGCAGCACGCAGGACGGGTACTTCCAGGTGATCGCCGAGCCGGTCTCGACCTGGGTCCAGGTGACCTTGCTGCGTGCGCCGCGGCATTCGGCACGCTTGGTGACGAAGTTGTAGATGCCGCCGACGCCGTTCTCGTCGCCCGGGTACCAGTTCTGCACCGTGGAGTACTTGATTTCCGCATCTTCCAGCGCAACCAGCTCGACCACCGCCGCATGCAGCTGGTTCTCGTCGCGCATCGGCGCGGTGCAGCCTTCCAGGTAGGACACGTACGCCTTGTCCTCGCAGATGATCAGCGTGCGCTCGAACTGGCCGGTGTGGCCGGCGTTGATGCGGAAATAGGTGCTCAGCTCCATCGGGCAACGCACGCCCTTGGGGATGAACACGAAGCTGCCATCGGAGAACACCGCCGAATTGAGCGCGGCGAAATAGTTGTCGCCGACCGGCACCACGGTGCCGAGGTACTGCTTGACCAGCTCCGGATGTTCCTTGATCGCTTCGGACATCGAGCAGAACACGATGCCCTTCTCGGCCAGTTCCTTGCGGAAGGTGGTGCCGACGGACACCGAGTCGAACACCGCGTCCACCGCCACGCCGGCCAGCTTGGCGCGCTCGTGCAGCGGCACGCCCAGCTTGTCGTAGGTGTCGAGCAGTTCCTTGGGCACGTCATCCAGCGAGGCGTACTTCGGGCCCTTCGGCGCGGAGTAGTAGCTGAGCGCCTGCAGATCGATCGGGGCGATCTGCAGCTTGGCCCAGTTCGGCATCGGCATGGTCAGGAAGTGGCGGTAGGCGTCCAGGCGCCACTGCGTCATCCATTCCGGCTCTTCCTTCTTGGCCGACAGGGCACGGATGGTGTCCTCGTCCAGGCCGGCGGGAAGGGAGTCTGATTCGATGTCCGTGATGAAGCCGGCCGAATACTTGCGGCCGAGCTGCTCGTGGATCTCGCGGTTGGGGGTGTCGTCGTGGGCGACGTTTTCGATGGTTTCGGTGGCCATGGGGGGGCTGCCTACGGATCAGGAGACGACGTCGACAGCGATGGTGCGGCGCTGTTCGTCATCGGCAAGGGGGAGAGGGGGGAGAATCTGGGCGAGGGTGACGTCGCGCAGGGCCTCGGAGACCACGTCGTTGATCAGCCGCCAGCTGCTGCGCGCGCCGCACTTGGGCGCCATGCCGCACTGGTGGTGGTCGTGGCTGCATTCGGTCAGGGCCAGCGGCCCTTCCATCGCTTCGACCACTTCGAACAGCGAGATCTCGACGGCCGCGCGGGTCAGCCGGTAGCCGCCACGGACGCCGCGCAGGCCCTCGACCAGGCCGGCCTGGGCCAGCGGCTTGAGTACCTTGCTGACGGTCGGCGGTTCCAGACCAGTGAATTCGGCCAGCTCGGTGGCACTGAGCACCTCGCCCGGGCGGGCGGCGAGTACGGTCAGTACCACGGTGGCGTAATCGGTGAGTTTGGTGACGCGCAACATGGGGATGCGAGCGGTTCTTAAAGCGGACTGAAATTGTACGCTTTTATTCGCCACCATCCAAGCCGGGCATTCAGCTGGCGCCGGGGGGCCGGGCCGGGAGCACTCACCGGGGCCGTTGCCAGGGCGCCAATGCTGAGCCAACGGGATGATTTTCGCAATCACCCGGAATGGGCGAGAATCAACGTTCCTTTCGCTGCAGACCTCCCTTGCCGATGCCCAAGAAGATCCAAGCCCGCAAGTCCGCCATCCACGGCAACGGTGTGTTTTCCGTGGCCCCGATCAAGCAGGGCGAGCGCGTGATCCAGTACAAGGGCCTGCTGCGCAGCCACGGCGACGTCGATGCCGATGACAGCGGCGATGTTGAAAGTGGCCATACCTTCCTGTTCACCCTCAACGACGACTGGGTGATCGATGCCAACTACAAGGGCAACGATGCGCGCTGGATCAACCACAGCTGCGACCCGAACTGCGAGGCGGTGATCGAGGAAGACGAAGACGGTGACAGCCGCGGCGACAAGGTCTTCATCGAGGCGCTGCGCGATATCAAGGCCGGCGAAGAGCTGACCTACAACTACGGCATCACCCTGGCCGAGCGCCATACGGCCAAGCTGAAGAAGATCTGGGAGTGCCGCTGCGGCTCGCCCAAGTGCACCGGCACCATGCTGCAGCCCAAGCGCTGACCCGCAGCGGGTAGTGCCGGCCGCTGGCCGGCACACATGTGAAAAGCGTGCCGGCCAGCGCCCGGCACTACCTTATTTGCCCAGCACGCCTGCCGGCACCAGGTTGCCCAGGTTCTGGTTGAAGGTGACCACTAGCTTGCCGTTCTTCACCTGTGCCGACTGCACCTGCAGTGCACCGAGCACGCCGGCCACGGCCGGGTCCAGCTTGTAGATCGGCTCGCGCTGGGCGTAGTCGCTCAGCCAGGCATTGAGCAGGCCACGGGTACGCGAGTCGAGACGACCGCCCTGGTTGGCCGGAGTGAAGTCATCCACGCTCGGCTGCTGCAGGTGGAAGCCCTGTGTCTGTGCGTCATAGCGCAGGCCGCTGCTGAGCTTCACCGTACCGAGCTTGGCCGGGTTGCCGCCAGCGGTCGCCAGCGCCAGATCCATGCCCAGGTTCAGTCGTTCGCCGGCCGGCAGGCTCAGCTGCGGATGGCTCATGGTCAGTGCGATCAGGCCACCCAGCGCGTCCTGGGTACGGGGAAAACTGCCATCTAGGTACTGCTGCACATCGCTGGCGCCGACCGACAGTTCGCGGCCGGAAATGGAAGGGGCGGCCTGCGCGCCGATCGCCGCGGCGATCATTACGGTGGAGGCGGCAAGGCGGGTCATCAGGAAACGCAGGCGCATGGCGGTGACCGGTGAATGCGGAATGGATGGATCAAAGAGTAGCCTTGCCGGCTGAATCGTGCGTGCATGCCGCTGCAACGGTTCAGTCCAGCGTTGGCCGCAGTTGCGCCGACTGGATCTGCCAGGCGCGGCCATCGCTGCTGGGGTGCACCCGGTACCAGCCGCCGAAGCGGAACGTGCCCTGGGGGGTCGCTGCACGGATCTGTACCGGGATCTCCAGCAGCTGTGGTGGCTGGTGGCCATCGCGGGCGATCGGCGACCCGGTCGTCAGGCGCAGGCTGCGGACGTCCTCCAGCTGGCGCAACGCGGCGTCGTCCGCGCGTCGTGCATCGCTGGGCGGGAAGGTCCAGGCGGCATCGGCGCCTTTGCGGTCCCGGTTGAGCAGTGCCATGACATAGCGATTGAGCATTGCGGCCGGGAGCTCGGCTTCGGCCGCGACGGCGGCAAACAGCGGGTCGACCGCGGTGGCTTGCAGTGCGGGCGCTTCGCCCTCTGCACTGGCAGCGGCCGGAGCCGGCGGCGGCGCAGGAGCGCTGGTTGGATCCGGTTGCGCCTCCGGCCGCGAACAGCCGAACAGCACCAGCGGCGCGATCAACAACAGGAACCTGCGCATGCCTGCCTCCTCCCCGGGGCGACGTGAAGGAGGGCAGTGTATCGACTGCGTCGGTCTCAGCGGGAGGACGGCAGCTGTTCCAGCGCATCCAGCGCCGGCAGCACCTGCGTGGCGATCGCGCCCAGTGCGTGGCCTTCGGTTTCGGCATGGCGCTGCACGATATCGCGCAGCAGCTGGGTGGCGATCACGACTGTCGCACGCTCGTCGCCGCTGAGCCCAGCGGTGCGCGGTGCAGCTTCCAGCAGGCGCATCAGGTCGCGGCTGGCGCGGTGCTCCAGTTCGATGGTGCAGCGCCCGGTGCACTGCACCCCGTCCTTTTCGATGGGGGTCACCGAGATCCGGTAGCGGGTGGAGGGGCTGGCCATGAGGGTGTGCTCGCCGTAGCTGTGGAGGATGTGCCCACGATAGGCAAGGCCACGGCCGGCGGCGATGGCCGGCGCTGCACGCAGTGTTCCACCCGGTAGGTTCCGTGCCGGCAGGTAACACGCTCATCCAATGGCGGCGGGCCTGTGCGGGCAATCCGCTGGCTGCGGCAACGCTGTGTTGCGGCCTGCGGTTCGGACAAAAAAACGGGACGGCCTGAGCCGTCCCGTCGGAATCCGCGTTGGGGCGCGCGCTTACAGCGCAGCGTCCTTCAGCTTCTTCAGCGGACGCACCTTCAGCTTGGTGGTGGCCGGCTTGGCGGCGAACCACTGTTCTTCCTTGGTGAACGGGTTGATGCCCTTGCGCTTCGGCTTGGCCGGCACATTGACGGTGCTGATCTTCAGCAGGCCCGGCAGGGTGAACGAGCCAGCGCCCTTCTTGTGCACCGAGGAGGCGACAGCGCTTTCCAGCGAGGCCAGCACAGCGCGGACGTCCTTGGCGATGACGCCGGAGGCTTCAGCGATGTGTGCAACCAGGCCGGACTTGGTCAGCACTTCCTTGATCGGCTTCGGAGCGGCCGGCTTGGCGGCTGCCTTCGTCGCGACTTTCTTCACTGCCTTCTTCGGGGCAGCCTTCTTAGCGGTCTTTGCCATGGTTTCCTGTTCCGTGAACGGTTGGTTGTTTGGTCGGCGCCGAACCCCGTCGGCAAGCGCAATGTAGGGCAACTCTCGGGCGCCGCCAATAGCCTGGAGTGCGGAAAGTGCATGTTTCTTCATATCCAGGCCGATTCAGTACATGGCCGGTGGTGGGGGCTGGGGGTACCGCGGTGCGGCCGGCAATGCTCGTCCCGGTCGCACGGGGATGCGCGAAATTACTGAAAACAAGGGAAAAATGCGCGTTCTCATGGCGAGGAAGTGTCCACGTGCCTGCGTCCAGGGTGACGTCCGGCGTGCAGCGGAGCGACGCAGGGCTAACGCATGCCGTGCGAGGGTAAACGTTCATCACCGCCACGCAGGAGCAGCACATGGGAATCTCGCGACACGCCACCGCGCACTGGGAAGGCGATCTGAAGTCCGGCAAAGGACAGTTGAGCACGCCGCAGAGTGGCCTGCTGGACAAGACGCGCTATGGCTTCAACAGCCGTTTCGGCGACGAAAAAGGCACCAATCCGGAAGAGCTGATCGCTGCTGCACATGCAGGCTGTTTCACCATGGCGCTGTCGGCCAAGCTCGGCGAAGCCGGCTTCACCCCGACCTCGCTGGATACCGAGGCCAAGGTCGATCTGTCACTGGAAGGCGGCCCGCAGCTGTCGCAGATCCGGCTGAAAGTGAAGGCCGTGGTGCCCGGCATCGATGCGGCGCAGTTCCGTGCCATTGCCGATGACGCCAAGCAGAACTGCCCGGTGTCCAAGGCGCTGAGCGCGGTGCCGATCAGCCTGGAAGCTGAGCTGGGTTGAGGTCGGTAGCGCCGGGCCATGCCAGGCGCCACCACGCCGTACGGGATCACCAATCAATGGTGCCGCTGATCACCGTCTGAACCTGCCCACCGGACCAGACTTCCCCGTCTTCATCGACGAAAAGGGTCAAGCGCGCATCGTGACCGACTTCGCGACCCTGGCTGACTTCAAACGGTGCGCGGCCCTTGGGCAAGGCGTCGCGCAGGTCCAGCCATGCGGCGAGCACGGCGTTGGCGGCGCCGGAAGCGGCGTCTTCGAAGCGACGGCCGTTGCCGACGAAGGCGCGCACCGCCAGGTCGAACCCCTCGCTGCCATCGCTGAAGGCATAGGCGAACACGCCCATGCTGTCGGTGGACTCAGCCAGTGCGGCCACCGCATCCCAGTCCGGCTGCAGCGCGCGCAACGCGGCCTCATCGGCTACCTGCACCACCCACCAGCTGCGCCCGCCCTGCATGCGTGCCGGCGGCAGCGTGCCCAGCGGCCAGCCTTCCAGGACTGCCTGCAGGCGTGGATCGGTGGCGTCGGCGGTCTCGGCCAGCTGCGCGCGCGGGGTGCGTATGGCGATGCGCTGCTGCGCAGCCTCGCCACTGACGCGTAGCGGCAGCGCGCCGGCAATGCCGTCCTGCACAAGGACGCCGTCGACCGGCGCGGCCAGGTTTGCCTGCAGTACCGCGTGCGCGGTGCCGACGCTGGGGTGGCCGGCGAACGGTACTTCCTTCTGCGGGCTGAACATGCGCAGCCGATAGCTGGCGCCGGCGGCCTGCGGCGGGAACACGAAGGTGGTTTCCGGCAGGCGCGTCCAGCGCGCGATGGCCTGCATGCTGGCGTCGTCCAGGCCTTCGGCATCGAGTACCACGGCCAGCGGATTACCCGCGCCGGGGCGCGGCGAGAACACATCCAGCTGCAGGAAACGGCGGGTGGTCATCGGGTTGAAACTCCAGGAATGAAGGGGAATACGGTAGCGCGGGGCCATGCCCCGCGAGTGCGCAGCGCGGCAAGGCCGCCGGGCATGGCCCGGCGCTACCAGCGGATGTTGCCGTCGATGACCGGCTGCACCTGGCCGCCGATCCAGACCGTGCCCTCTGCATCGACTTTTACCTGTACGCGGCCATCGCGGCCGACTTCGCGGCCCTGGCTGGCCTCGTAGCGGCCCTCGCGGCCGGGCAGGGCGTTGCGCTGCCGCAGCCAGGCGCCGATCAGGGCATTGGCGCTGCCGGTCACCGGATCCTCGGGCACGCTGGCCGCATCCGCAGGGCAGAACGCGCGCACCACGCGGGAATGGTCGGTACCGGCTTCGTCAGCGAACACGGCCACGCCGGTTGCGTCGGTGGCCAGGCTCCAGTCACGCAGGGCGGCCATGTCCGGCACCAGGTTGCGTACGGTGGTGGCATCGCGCAGCGGCAGAAGCCACCAGCGCGCGCCGTTGTCCCATAGTTCCGGCGCATGCCCGTTGGCGGCGAGGGCCAGCAGCGTTTCGGGCACCCCGTCGGCTGTCGTCGCCCGTTGCCGCGCCGGCGGACTGGCCAGCTGGATCTGCAGCGCCTCGGCCGGGCCGCTCACCCGTACCGGCAGCAACCCTGCGGCGCACTGCTGTACCAGCGCACCCTCGCGCGGTTGGGCCAGGCCGCAGGTCACCGCCGTCCAGGCCGCGCCAACACTGGGGTGGCCGGCGAAAGCCAGCTCACGGGTCGGGGTGAAGATGCGGATGTGGTAGTCGGCGCCGGGCGCGCTGGGGCGCAGGAAGAACACCGTCTCGGACAGGTTCAGCCAGGCCGCCAGAGCCTGCATCTGCTCGCCGGAGAGATCGTCGGCGTCCAGCACGGCGCCCAGGGGGTTGCCGGTACCGGGGCGGGGGGCGAAGACATCGAGCTGGAGGTAACGGAGGACGGCCATCTACGGGGATATTGCGCTTAGAATCAAAGGTTCCGCCCCCGAGGGCGGCTTCCCCACATTCTACATAGCCAATCCATGTCAGCTTCCCCCCTTGTCGATCGTTGGATCGTACTGAAGTTCGGCGGCACCTCGGTGTCGCGTCGTCACCGCTGGGACACGATCGGGAAGCTGGCGAAAAAACGCGCGGAAGAGACCGGCTCGCGCGTGCTGGTGGTGGTGTCGGCGCTGTCCGGGGTCACCAACGAACTGACCGCGATTGCCGATGGCGCGCCGGACAGCCGTGATCGCGTGGCCGCGCTGGTCGAGCGCCACCAGGGCTTCCTGCAGGAACTGGAGCTGGGCGCCGAGGTGCTGGCCGAACGACTGGCCGTGCTGCAGGGCCTGCTCGATGACCCGCGCGCCGCTGCTCGTCCGCTGGACTGGCAGGCCGAGGTACTGGGCCAGGGCGAGTTGTTGTCGTCCAGCCTGGGTGCGGCCTACCTGCGTGCCAGCGGCCTGGATTTCGGCTGGATGGATGCCCGCCAGTGGCTGGATGCACTGCCGCCACAGCCGAACCAGAGCGACTGGTCGCAGCGCCTGTCGGTGAATTGCCAGTGGCGTGCGGACGCAGCCTGGGCGCAGCGCTTCCGCGCGCAGCCGACCCGGCTGCTGATTACCCAGGGCTTCATCTCGCGCCACGCCGACGGCGGCACCGCCATCCTCGGTCGTGGTGGTTCGGATACCTCGGCGGCGTACTTCGGTGCGCTGCTCGGCGCCAGCCGCGTGGAGATCTGGACCGACGTGCCGGGCATGTTCAGCGCCAATCCCAAGGACGTTCCGGATGCGCGGCTGCTGACCCGGCTGGACTATTACGAAGCGCAGGAAATCGCCACCACCGGTGCCAAGGTACTGCACCCGCGTTCGATCAAGCCGTGCCGCGATGCTGGCGTGCCGATGGCCATTCTCGATACCGAGCGTCCCGAACTGCCGGGTACCAGCATCGACGGCAATGCCGCACCGGTGCCGGGGGTGAAGGCGATCAGCCGCCGCAACGGCATCGTGCTGGTGTCGATGGAAGGCATCGGCATGTGGCAGCAGGTCGGCTTCCTGGCCGACGTGTTCAATCTGTTCAAGAAGCATGGCCTGTCGGTAGACCTGATCGGCTCGGCCGAGACCAATGTCACCGTGTCGCTGGATCCCTCCGAGAACCTGGTCAACACCGATGTGCTGGCCGCGCTGTCGGCCGACCTGTCGCAGATCTGCAAGGTGAAGGTGATCGTGCCGTGCGCGGCGATCACCCTGGTCGGCCTGGGCATGCGCTCGCTGCTGCACAAGCTGTCGGACGTGTGGGCGACCTTCGGCCGCGAACGCGTGCACATGATCTCGCAGTCGTCCAACGACCTGAACCTGACCTTCGTCATCGACGAAGCCGATGCCGATGGCCTGCTGCCGATCCTGCACGCCGAACTGATCGACAGCGGCGCGATGCCGGTGGAAGAGACCGAAGTGTTCGGCCCGCGCTGGCGCGAGATTGCCGGTACGGTGCGCCCGCGTGGTACGCCGTGGTGGCGTGGCCAGCGTGCGCACCTGCTGCAGCTGGCCGATGCCGGTACGCCACGCTACGTCTATCATCTGCCGACCGTACGTGCCCGTGCCCGCGCGCTGGCGGCGATCAAGCCGATCGACCAGCGCTACTACGCGATCAAGGCAAACAGCCATCCGGCCATCCTGCAGCTGCTGGAAGCCGAGGGCTTTGGACTGGAGTGCGTATCGCATGGCGAACTGAAGCACGTGTTCCAGCATCTGCCGGAACTGTCGCCCAAGCGCGTGCTGTTTACCCCCAGCTTCTGCCCGCGCGAGGAATACGAAGCGGCATTCGCGCTGGGCGTGACCGTCACCGTCGACAATGTCGAGGCGCTGCAGCGCTGGCCGGACCTGTTCCGCAACCGCGAGCTGTGGCTGCGCGTTGATCTGGGTCGTGGCGAGGGCCACCACGCCAAGGTGCGTACCGGTGGCAAGGATTCCAAGTTCGGCCTGCCGATCGCCCGCGTCGACGAGTTCGTGCGCGCGGCTACCGAACTGGGCACCCGCGTGGTCGGCCTGCATGCGCACCTGGGCAGCGGTGTGGAAACCGCGCAGCACTGGCGCCTGATGTGCGATGAGCTGGCCGGTTTCGCCCGCCGCATCGGCAGCGTACAGACCATCGACATCGGTGGTGGCCTTCCGATTCCGTACAGCGACGAAGACGAGCCGTTCGACCTGGAGGCCTGGGCCGAGGGTCTGGCCGAGGTCAAGGCGCTGCATCCGGCGTTCCGTCTGGCGATCGAACCGGGCCGCTTTCTGGTGGCCGAATCGGGCGTGCTGCTGACCCATGCCACCCAGGTGGTGGAGAAGGATGGCGTGCGCCGGGTCGGCCTGGATGCGGGCATGAACACCCTGATGCGCCCGGCGCTGTACGACGCCTGGCATGACATCGAGAACCTCAGCCGCCAGGGCGGTTATGCCGAAGCGGCGTTTGATGTGGTCGGCCCGATCTGCGAATCCAGCGATGTGTTCGGCAAGCGCCGCAAGCTGCCGGTGTCAACCGCGCCGGACGATGTGATGCTGATCGCCGATGCCGGTGCCTACGGCTACGTGATGTCCAACACCTACAACCAGCGGGCGATGCCGCGCGAAGACGTGATCGAGTGATCGCTGCCTTCCGCGCCCTGCACCCGCCCACCGACACCTCCCGCGCCTGCGCGCGGGCAGGTGCCTGACCGGATACACCATGACTGCTTTCGATAAACACCAGGTTTCCCGCTTCCGCTTCGTCCGCTGCGAATTCGCCGCGGACACTGGCGTGGCCAAGCTGGTCTACGCCTTCGACGACGGCCCGGAAATGGTGGAAACCATCACCGTTCCCGGCGCGCCGTTCGTACTGGAGCAGGCGCGTGCCGCCGCCGTGCAGCGAGCGCTGCAGCTGCTGCACCTGATTGCCGGTGTCAGCTACTACAAGGCGGGCGTGCCGGAGACGGTCAGCATCGACAGCTACAACATTGATGCCGAAACCGCTGCGCTGGTGGAGACGGTCTACCTCAATGGCCTGGGCGAATTTGCCTACCGCAACGGCCTGAACCTGCGCGGGCGCTTCCGCCTGCCGGTACAGGGCGAAGCGGTGCAGGCACCGGTGCTGGGCCTGCAGCCGCACGCGCTGGTGGCAATTGGCGGCGGCAAGGATTCGCTGGTCAGCATCGAAGCGCTGCGCCGTGCCGGCGTGGACGAGACGGTGACCTGGATCGGTGGCTCGCAGCTGATCCGCGCCTGTGCCGAGCGCACCGGCCTGCCGACGCTGAACCTGGGCCGCGCGCTGGCGCCGGAACTGTTCGAGCTCAACCGCCAGGGCGCCTGGAACGGGCATATCCCGGTTACCGCGGTGAACTCGGCGATCATGGTGCTGGCCGCGCTGCTGCAGGGCGTGGACCAGGTGGTGTTCTCCAACGAACGTTCGGCCAGCTACGGCAGCCAGATTCCGGGCACCGGTGAAGTCAACCATCAGTGGTCCAAGGGCTGGGCGTTCGAGCAGGCGTTCGGCAGCCATGTGCAGAAGCAGCTGGCCGCCGATCTGCAGTACTACTCGCTGCTGCGGCCGATGTCCGAGTTGGCGGTTGCGCGCCAGTTCGCCAAGACCGATTTCTACGACGCGCACTTCTCCAGCTGCAACCGCAACTTCCACATCCTCGGCGAGCGCCCGGTGAACCGCTGGTGCGGCGTCTGCCCGAAGTGCCATTTCGTGTTCCTGGCGCTGGCCCCGTTCATGCCCAAGACGCGCCTGGTACGCATCTTCGGTCGCAACCTGCTGGATGACATCGAGCAGGCTGGCGGCTTCGACGCACTGCTGGAATTCCAGGACCACAAGCCGTTCGAATGTGTAGGCGAAGGCCGCGAATCGCGCGCAGCGATGGCAACCCTGGCGCAGCGCGCCGAGTGGAAGGAAGACGTGCTGGTGAAGCGCTTCTGCAATGAGATCCAGCCGCAGTTGGATGCCGCCGAACTGGAACTGGCACCGCTGTTGCAGCTGCAGGGCGAACACCGTATTCCGGCTGCGCTGTGGGAACGGGTACGTGAAGATTTCGAAGCTTGAAGGAAAGCGCGTTGCGCTGTGGGGCTGGGGCCGCGAGGGCCGCGCCGCGTTTGCGGTGCTGCGTTCGCGCCTGCCCAGGCTTGGCCTGAGCCTGTTCTGTCCAGCTGCCGAAGTCGAGGCAGCGCGTGCGGAAACACACGGTGCGCTGGACGTCCGTGGCGAGCCGTCGGCCGAGGCGCTGGCTGCCTTCGATGTGGTGATCAAGTCGCCGGGCATCAGCCCTTACCAGCAAATCGCGCTGGCCGCCGCCGCGCAGGGCACCACTTTCATCGGCGGCACTGCTCTGTGGTTTGCCGAGCATGCGGGTGCTGATGGCATCGTGCACGACACCGTGTGCGTGACCGGTACCAAGGGCAAGAGCACCACCACCGCGCTGGTCGCGCACCTGCTGCGTGCCGCCGGCCACCGCACCGGCCTGGTCGGCAACATCGGCCTGCCGCTGCTGGAAGCGCTGGACCCGCAACCCGCGCCCGAGTACTGGGCGGTGGAACTGTCCAGTTACCAGACCGGCGAAGTGGCCCGCAGTGGCGCCCGCCCGCAGGTGGCGGTGGTGCTGAACCTGTTCCCGGAACACCTGGACTGGCACGGCAGCGAGCAGCGTTACATCGACGACAAGCTGCGGCTGGTGACTGAAGCCGCACCGCGCATCGCCGTGCTCAACGCCGCCGATCCGCATCTGGCCGCGCTGTCTCTGCCTGACAGCGAAGTGGTCTGGTTCAACCAGCCGCAGGGTTGGCATATGCGCGGTGACATCGTGCATCGCGGTGAGCAGGCGGTGTTCGACACCCGCAACACGCCACTGCCGGGCCGCCACAACCGTGGCAACCTATGCGCGGTACTGGCCGCTCTGGAAGCGCTGGGGCTGGATGCCGTGGCGCTGGCGCCGGCGGTGCAGGACTTCCGTCCGTTGCCGAATCGCCTGCAGCGCATCGGCGTGGCCGATGGCCTGACCTACGTCAACGATTCAATCAGCACCACGCCGCATGCCAGCCTGGCAGCGCTGGAGTGCTTCGCCGGCCAGCGCATCGCGCTGCTGGTGGGCGGACATGATCGCGGCCTGGACTGGAGCGATTTCATGCAGCACATGGCCCACGACGTGCCGCCGGTGGAGATCGTGACCATGGGCAGCAACGGCCCGCGCATCCACGCGATGCTGCAGCCGCTGGCCGATGCCGGCCGCTTCGGCCTGCACGCGGCCGGTGACCTGCCCGAAGCGATGGCGCTGGCACGCGCGGCGCTGGGTACGCAGGGCGGGGTGGTGCTGCTGTCGCCGGGCGCGCCGAGTTTTGGTGCTTACCGCGATTACGTGGCTCGTGGTCGCCATTTCGCCGAGCTGGCCGGCTTCGACCCGGACAGCAACAGCGCGATTCCGGGGTTGGGCATCGTTTGAGCCACCGGTCCGGGGTCGGATCCCTTTCCGCGGGAAAGGGCTCTGACCCCGGCGGGATCCTGTGCATCCCATCCACGCATGGCGTGGATTTACTGTAGAGCCGAGCCCACGCTCGGCTGGATTTCAGTCGTCCTGATCGATGAACGCGTAATCGCCATCAATCAACTGCTGCAGGTACGCATCGAAGCTCGGCGCGATGACTGCATAGCTGTCCGGATCGTGCAGGTAGCGCACCACCTGGCCGACGGTGCCGCCTGGTGCCGGGTCGAAATCCAGGTAGAGCATCGAGGTGCCGCCGTTGTTCATGCAGTGCGAGAAGCACAGGCGACGGTCCATCGGCAGATCGGGGTCGATGCCATCGCCGAGGATCTCCGGCTCGTCGTCCAGCCACTCTTCGTAGATCGAGCGGATGCTGTCGTCCCACTGCCGCTGGTCTTCGAAGACCTGCGCCACCGAACGCAGGTAGTACGGATAGCCACCTTCCTCCACGTCCGAGCCGAGCATCAGCACGCAGACCTCGCCGCCGGGGTACTCGCGGAAGTGCGTGCCATCCACGCGCGACAGCAACGCGACCAGACTGTCCGGAACCTGCGGCCACTGCGCACGCAGGCGCTGCAGGTCTTCGGCGTTGGCGCCCTGCACGTGGCCCCACTGAGGGGCATCGTCGGCAGGCAGGCGTGGAATCAGGCCAGACAGAAAGCGATCAACCAGGTTCATGCGAAAAAGGGGACGGAGGGGATTAAGTCGTATCCAACCACACCTGCGTCACGTCGCCAATGCAGAATGCGACGCGGGAGGGGCAAATACGGCTTAATCCCCTCCGTCCCCTTTTTCTTGCGGAGCAGGCGCATGAATCGTTGGCGATGCGGTGTAGCGGTGATGCTGGGGCTGGCGGCGATGCCGGCGTGGGCGGCAATGAAGACGCAACCGGTGGAGTGGAAACACCAGGGCACGACCTTCAGTGGCGTGCTGGTCTATGACGACGGCGACAACGACAAGCGTCCCGGTCTGGTGATGGTGCCGAACTGGAAGGGCGTGAACGAATCGGCGGTCGAGAAGGCCAAACAGCTGGCTGGCGATGACTACGTGGTGCTGGTGGCCGATGTGTACGGCAAGGGCGTGCGGCCGAAGACCGATGCCGAGGCCGGGCCGGTGGCGACCAAGCTGCGCAATGACCGGTCGCTGCTGCGCGCACGCGCGCTGGAGGCGGTGAACGTGCTCAAGGCCCAGGCCGGCAAGACGCCGCTCGATGCGAACCGGATCGGCGCGGTGGGCTTCTGTTTCGGCGGCACCACGGTGCTGGAGCTGGCCCGTGCCGGTGCGCCGCTGGCCGGTGTGGTCAGCCTGCACGGCGGGCTGGGTTCGCCGCTGCCGGCGCAGGCCGGTGGCACGCACCCATCGGTGCTGGTGCTCAATGGCGCCGATGACAAGAGCGTGAGCGCCGAGGACATCGCCGGTTTCCAGAAGGAAATGAACGCGGCCAAGGTCGACTGGGAATTCACCAACTACAGCGGGGCAGTGCACTGCTTCGCCGAGCGCGATGCCAACAGCCCGCCGGGCTGCCAGTACAACGAACGGGCGGCCAAGCGCGCGTGGAAGGCGCTGGATGAGTTCTTCGAGGAGCGCTTCGAGAAACGCTGAAGAGATATGCCGACCAACGGTCGGCACCTACCGATGTTTCAGTGCCGACCAACGGTCGGCACCTACCGGTCATTGTGGGTGCCGACCGTTGCTCGGCACACCTCCGCTGGTCAATGCGAACGCTGCACCGCGTAGCGGGCCAGGCCGCGCAGGGCGGCCACGGCATCGTTGTCGCCCAGGCCATCGAGCGCGCGCTCGGCGGCTTCGGCATACTCCTCGGCACGCGCACGGCTGTACTCGAGTCCGCCGGTGGCGCGGATCGCGGCCAGCACCTCCGGCATCGCCGAGGCGTCGCCGTCCTGCACGATGGTGCGCAGGCGCTCGCGGGTGGCGTCGTCGGAGTGCGCCATCGCGTGGATCAGCGGCAGCGTCGCCTTGCCCTCGGCGAGGTCGTCGCCCAGGTTCTTGCCCAGCTCCTCGGCATTGGCCGAGTAGTCCAGCACGTCGTCGGCGATCTGGAACGCGTAGCCCAGGTGCATGCCGTAGTCGAACAGGGCCTGCTGGGTGGCTTCGTCCACGCCGCTGGCCAGCGCGCCCAGGCGGGTACCGGCAGCGAACAGGACCGCCGTCTTGCGCTCGATCACGCGCAGGTAGGCCGCTTCGTCGGTATCCGGGTTGTGCACGTGCAGCAGCTGCAGCACTTCACCCTCGGCGAGGCGGTTGGTGGCATCGGCCAGGATCTGCATCACCGACATGCGCTCCAGCTCGACCATCAGCTGGAAGCTGCGCGAGTACAGGAAGTCGCCGACCAGCACGCTGGGTGCGTTGCCCCACAGCGCGTTGGCGGTGCTGCGGCCGCGGCGCAGGCTGGATTCGTCCACCACGTCGTCGTGCAGCAGGGTGGAGGTGTGGATGAACTCGATGATCGCCGCCAGCTGGTGGTGATCCGGGCCGGCCTGGCCGACCGCATGGCCGGCCAGCATCACCAGCATCGGGCGCAGGCGCTTGCCGCCGGCGGAAATGATGTGATCGGCGATCTGGTTGATCAGCACGACGTCCGAGGACAGCCGGCGCCGGATCAGGGCGTCGACGGCGGCCATGTCGGCCGCGGCAAGCGACTGGATCTGGGGCAGGCCCAGGGCGGGACGGGTGTCTTCGGTGATGGTCATGCGATCAGGCTTTCAGGCTCATCGCTGATTATAGGCGTTGCCTGTGAATTCGGGCGCAAACCGGGCTGGCCGACGTCCTTGGCCTGGCCAAGGCTGCCGCCCGCGTGAATACGTATGCAGGTTGCGCCAAGCCCGGGGACCCACCGCTAAGCTTGCGGCATCAGGATTTCGGCCCGCTCCCGGCGGGTCCCGCACGCCCGGAGGGGGGCTGTCGATGTCGCACTATCCATGGTGGCGCGGAGCCGTCATCTACCAGATCTACCCGCGCAGTTTCCTCGACGCCAACGGCGACGGGGTAGGCGACCTGCCCGGCATCATCCAGCGCCTGGACCACATCGCCGCGCTGGGTGTGGACGCGATCTGGATCTCGCCGTTCTTCAAATCGCCGATGGCCGACTTCGGCTATGACATCGCCGATTACCGCGACGTCGACCCGCTGTTCGGCAGCCTGGAGGACTTCGACCGCCTGCTGGCCAAGGCCCACGGGTTGGGCCTGAAGGTGATGATCGACCAGGTGCTGAGCCACACCTCGATCGAGCATGCCTGGTTCCGCGAGAGCCGCCAGGACCGCACCAACCCGAAGGCGGACTGGTACGTCTGGGCCGATCCGCGCGAGGACGGTACCCCACCCAACAACTGGCTGTCGCTGTTCGGCGGCGGCGCCTGGCAGTGGGAGCCGCGCCGCGAGCAGTACTACCTGCACAACTTCCTGGTCGACCAGCCGGACCTGAACTTCCATCACCCGGACGTGCAGCATGCGACCCTGGACAACGTGCGCTTCTGGCTGGACCGTGGCGTGGATGGCTTCCGCCTGGACGCGATCAACTTCTGCTTCCACGATGCGCAGCTGCGCGACAACCCGGCCAAGCCGGCCGAAAAGCGGGTAGGGCGCGGCTTCAGCGCGGACAATCCGTACGCCTACCAGTACCACTACTACAACAACACCCAGCCGGAAAACCTGCCGTTCCTGGAGCAGCTGCGCGCGCTGCTGGACGAGTACCCGGGCGCGGTGAGCCTGGGCGAGATCTCCTCGGAGGACTCGCTGGCGACCACGGCCGAGTACACCCGCGATGGCCGCCTGCACATGGGCTACAGCTTCGAGCTGCTGGTGGACGATTACAGCGCGGCCTACATCCGCGACACGGTCTCGCGGCTGGAAGCGGCAATGACCGAAGGCTGGCCGTGCTGGGCGGTTTCGAATCACGACGTGGAGCGGGCGGTCAGCCGCTGGGGCGGCCACCCGGCCGATCCCCGCCTGGCGCGGATGCTTGTGGCGATGCTGTGCTCGCTGCGCGGTTCGGTCTGTCTGTACCAGGGCGAGGAACTGGGCCTGGCCGAGGCCGAGGTGCCGTTCGAGGCCCTGCAGGACCCGTATGGCATCACCTTCTGGCCGAACTTCAAGGGCCGTGATGGCTGCCGCACCCCGCTGCCGTGGACCGATGCGCCGCTGGCGGGTTTCACCACGGGCCAGCCGTGGCTGCCGATCCCGGCCGAGCACCGGGCGGCGGCGGTGGCCGTGCAGGAGCGGGATCCGCACTCGGTGCTGGCCGCGTTCCGGGCATTCCTGGGCTGGCGGCATAGCCAGCCTGCGCTACTGCATGGCAGCATCCGATTCATCGAAAGCGCCGAGCCAGTGCTGCTGTTCGAGCGTATGCTTGCAGATGAAACCCTCCTGCTGGCGTTCAACCTGTCGGCCGAGGCGGTGAGCCATCCGCTGCCGCCGGGCAACTGGCAGCAGGTGGCGGTACCGGGCCCGGATGCGGGCACGGTGCAGGGCAATGAACTCCAGCTGCCGCCGCGCGCGGTGTATTGCGCCCGACGCAGCTGACCGTTTTCTCCGGTGGCGGTACTTGCGGGGACGGGGCCGAAGCGCCCCGTCCCTTTTTTGTGGGCGGGATTCCGGCGAAACGCATCCACGCATGGCGTGGATCTACTGCCGGCATTCGCGCAAAAGAAAACCCGCTGCCTGCGCAGCGGGTTTCCGATGGGTCGTTGCCGGCCAGCGGCCGGCACTACCCGGTCGTGGTCAGAACTTGTAGTTCACGCCCAGCATGTAGGTGCGGCCCCATTCGATGTATTCCAGCGGGCGGTCCTTGCTGCCGGCGTAGGTGCGGTACGGCTCGTTGGTCAGGTTGCTTCCCTGCAGCAGCAGGGTCAGGCCGCGCAGGGTGCTGCTGTCGCTGAAGGTGTAGCTGACCTGGGCATCGGTCACGTTCTCGCCCACCACGTAGCGCAGGGTTCGGTTGCCGTTGAAGTTGCCGATTTCACCAATGAAGTCCGAACGGCGGCGCTGGCTCACGCGTGCTTCAAAGCCACTGCGCTCGTAGTAGGCAGTGAAGTTGTAGACACGTTTGGACAGGCCGGGAAGGCTGATCGGGTCGCTGCCCACGCTGGAGGCGCTTTCCGGATCCAGGATGGTGATGTCGCTCTTGTTGAAGGTCGCGCTGGCCTGCACGCCGAAGCCGCGCAGGCTGTCGGTCAGCATCTCCAGCGGGAACGACCCGGTCAGCTCCAGCCCCTTCAAGGTGCCGCCCTTGCCGTTCACCGGGGTCGAGAAGGTGCCGGTCGGCAGCACCGGCACCACCATGCCCGGCGGCGGCACATAGTTGCCCAGCAGGCCGGTGAAGTCGTAGTTGTCCACCGACTGGGTGTAGACGTAGCTCTTCAGGTCCTTGTAGAAGATCGCGGCGGCCACGTAGGCCTTCTCGCCGAAGTACTTCTCGTAGGACAGGTCCAGCGCGGTGGCGCGCCACGGATCCAGCAGCGGGTTGCCGCCACTGCCGCCAGGGCGGCCGGTACCGGTATCCACGCCGAACTCCAGGCCCGCGCGCATCTGGTCCACGCGCGGGCGCGCGACCTGCTTGGCTGCAGCAAAACGCAGGGTCTGCTCATGCGGGAACATGAAGGCCAGGTTCAAGCTGGGCAGCCAGTCGTTGTACTTGCGGCCGTCCGAGTAGGGCTGGATGTTGTTGCCGGCCGCCTGCGAGCTGTCCCAATAGCGCGAGTCCGAGCTCTGGTCGGTGTGCTGCATCTGCACGCCGATATTGCCGCGTACGCCCACCACACCGATGTCGGTGTTGATGTTCAGGCGCGCCCAGGCGGTGGTGATCTTTTCCTGCACGGTCCACGACTTGGGAATCAGGTAGTCCAGGTTGTCGACCGGATTGAAGATCATGTAGCGACCGACCGCGCCAGGCACGTTCCAGGCCGGGATGGTGCCCAGGCCGGCGAAGCCGAGGTTGACCGGGCGGTACTGCAGATCCGATGCGATGTTGGCATCGCCCTGCGCGCCGAGCAGGATGTTGCCTTCGGACTGGGTCTTCACCTTGCGGCGGTCGGCATAGTTCACGCCGATATCCAGATCCGGTGCCCACGACGCCATTGCTTCGGGCAGGGCGATGGTCGCGGCCAGCTTGCCGCCCTTCAGGCGGTCTTCCACCTTCGGCACCTTGCCGTAACCAGAACCGTAGATGGTGTTGGTCAGGAACAGCGCGTCCGGGTTGGAGTAGTTCAGGCCCGGGCTGATCTGCGAGAAGCCATCCTGGCGGAACTGCACACCGACCGTATCCAGCTGCGGCATCGGGGTCAGCTGCAGGTTGTTTTCCAGGTTCAGTTCGTCGCGGGTGGCTTTGGAATAGTTCAGGTCGGCGACCAGCTTGACGCTGCCGAAGGTGAACTCGTTGTTCCAGCCGAACGCATCGATCTTGTCCTTGCGCTTGTTGTACATGCCGCGCACCAGCGGGTACACGCCACTGGCGGTGCCACCGGTGAAGGTGCCATTGGCATTGACCTGCGGGTTGCTGACCAGCAGGCCCGGGGTGTAGTTGCCGTTGTAGTTGCTGAGGTTGAGCTCGAACTGGTTGGCGGTGTCGATCTGCTCTGCTTCGGTGTGGAACGCGTCGAAGGTGCTGGTCCAGCTGTTGTTCGGCCGGAACTGGATCGTGGCCATCACACCGTCGCGCTTGTTGTTGCCGGTGCGGCGCAGTGCCTTGATGCCATCGGTGAAGTAGGTGCCAGCGGCAACGCCGGGGCGGTTGCCGTTGGTGGTGTGCTCGGTGGTCCACGGCTCGTACAGGCCCACCTGGTTTTCCTGGATCGGCATGTCGCTGTGCGCGTAGCCGATGGCAATGCCGAGGGTCTTGTCCAGGAACTGGTCGATGTAGCTGGCGCTGAAGCGGTTGCCGTACGGGTCGGTGTCGGCGGCGCGGCCCAATGAACTCTTCTGGTAGCGGCCGCTGACGGCGATGACGCGGTCGGGGAAGCTGAGCGGACGTGCGGTCTGCATGTCGATGGTGCCCGACAGGCCCTGGCCGACCAGCGCTGCATCGGGGGTCTTGTACACGGTCACGCCGTTGACCAGCTCGGATGGGTACTGGTCGAACTCGACACCGCGGTTGTCGCCGGTGCTGACCACTTCGCGACCATTGAGCAGCGTGGTGGCGAAGTCGGGTGACAGGCCACGCACGCTGATCACCTGCGCACGGCCGGCAACGCGCTGGGCGGCCAGGCCTGGCAGGCGCGAGATCGATTCGGCGATGCTGACGTCGGGCAGTTTGCCGATGTCTTCGGCGGAGATCGCTTCGACCACCGAGGTGGCGTCCTGCTTGATCGCGATCGCGTTCTCGATGCCGCGGCGAATGCCGGTGACCTGCACCGTATCCAGGTTGGTGGCGGCGGTGGCGGCCGGCGTGGTGGTGTTCTGCGTGGACTGTGCCGACGCCAGCGTCGGCGCCAGGACAACGGCCAGCGCGATGCTCAGCGCGCTGCGCTTGTGGTTCAACATTTTCCCCTCCCAGGCAATGTTGCAGATCGATTCGTGAACGTCCCGGAGTGACCGTGGACGTGCGACGCGGTGGCCGCTGTCGTCGCCGCTATGGTAGGCAGCGCATTCTTCGCGGGAATCACCCTGCATACGTATTCAATGGCGTTTGCAGGGTTGTAATCGCTTTCAGGTCCTGTTCGCGGTAATGCCGGCCGCTGGCCGGCACTAGCGTTCCATTCAGAGCGGCGTGAACCGGATCGCCTGGCCACCGCCCGGCGCCAGCACCAGGGTCAGTGCATCGGCGCTGGTCACCTCGCGTGTTTCGCGCTTGAACGCGAACGGATTGCTGCGGAAATCAGCGCCGTCGCCATCGCGGTGGATTTCGGCGCGGTAGCGCACGCCCGGTTCCAGGAAGCCCAGCGATACCGGCAGCACGCGGCCGTGCTCGTCGGTGATGCTGCCGAGGAACCACTCACGGCTGTTGCGGTCGCGGCGCACGATCGTCACGTAGTCGCCCACTTCGCCATCGAGCACGCGGCTCTGCTCCCAGTCCACTGCCACGTCCTCGATGAAGCGGAACGCCTCGCGGTGCTGCAGGTAGTGCTCGGGCAGGTCGGCGGCCATCTGGATCGGGCTGTACAGCACCACGTACAGGGCCAATTGACGGGCCAGCGTGCTGGGAATGGCCTGGCCGTGGCGGCCCTTCAGGCTGAGGACGCCGGGGGTGTAATCCATCGGCCCGGCCAGCATACGGGTGAACACCAGGTTGACCTCGTGTTCCGGCGGATTCGGTGGCTGGCCCCAGGCGTTGTACTCCATGCCGCGCGCGCCTTCGCGCGAGATCCAGTTCGGGTAGGTGCGGCGCAGGCCGGTGTCCTTGATCGGCTCGTGCGGGTTCACCGACAGGTGCCGCTGTGCGGCTTCCTGCACCACCTTCAGATGGTGGCGGGCCATGAACTGGCCGTCGTGCCACTCGCGCCACAGCGGGCCGCCGGACGGATTGCGGCGGTCGATCTGGCCGTCATCGCAGACGTAGCCGGTCTTGAACTGGTCAATGCCCAGCCGCGCATACAGGTCCAGCGCGGCGCCCAGCTGGTCCTCGTAGTGCTCGATGGCGCAGCCGGTTTCGTGGTGGCCGATCAGGTGCACGCCCTTCTTCAGGCCGTAGGCGGACAGCGCCTCGATATCGAAATCGGGCGTGGCGCGGGTGAAGTCGAAGTCGTAGCCGTTGCCCACCCACATACCGTCCCAGCCGGGATTCCAGCCTTCCACCAGCACGCCGCGGAAGCCGTGTGCGGCGGCGAAGTCGATCACCTTCTTCGTCTTGGCGGTGGTGGCGGCATGCTTCGGGCCGGTCGCCCAGCTCTCGTTGTCCAGGTGCATCGACCACCACACGCCCAGATACTTGGCCGGCTTCACCCAGCTCACGTCGCCCAGCGCATTGGGCTCATTGAGGTTGAGGATCAGGTCCGACTCGACCAGGCCACCTGCACGGTCGGTGATCTGCAGGGTGCGCCACGGTGTGGCGAAGGGCAGGCCGCGGCGCACCTTCCAGCCTTCGGCCGAGGGCGAAAGCTGGGCGCGCAGGCGCTGGCCCTCGGTGCGGCGCAGCCACATGCCCGCGTAGTCGACCAGTGCCGCCTCATGGATGGCCACGTGCAGGCCGTCGTGGCTGCGCAGGGTCATCGGCGTGTGCACCAGCGGTACCTCGTTCAACGGCGTGCGCTGGTACAGGTATTCATAGTGGATCGGTTCCCCGGCAGGGATCCACCACGCGGTGGAATCCTGTGCGATGGCGAACTCGGTCAGCTCGTCATCGATGGTCGCCTCGCGCAGGTTCGGCTGCTCGGGGAATACGTAGCGGAAGCCGAGGCCATCGTCGTACACGCGGAACACCACATCCAGCCGGCGCTTGCTGCCGGTGGTCTCGGCCAGCTGCACGGTCAGCTCGTTGAAGTGGTTGCGGGTGGCCCGGCGTTCGCCCCAAGGCTGCTCCCAGGTGTCATCGAGGCTGCGCCGCTGCTGGCCGAGCAGTGCGAAATCACGGTCCAGCCGGCCGTCGCGCAGGGCGAAGCCAAGCTTCGAATCCTCCACCACGACCTCACCGAAGCGCTCGACGCGATAGCGCGCGGTGCCACCGTCCAGCACCAGACTGACCTTGAGCACCTTTCCCGGTGATTCGACGCTGGCCACCTGCGGCGCGGCATGTGCCAGCGCGGCCAGGCCCAGCAGGGCCAGTCCGAGCACATGCGCGAACACCGCGCGTACAGCAGTGGGTGACATCGGCATTTCCCCTCCCAAGGCGCCGTTGGCAGACCGGGACCATAAGCCAGCACGGCAGGCCCGCTACCGCGCAACGCCATGAATACGTATGCAGCTGGACGCAGCCGACAGCCCCGCGTCTACCATGGGGCCAAGGCACCTTGAGGGAGGGGCCGCGCCCGCACGCCGGCAACGGCAGTGCGGACCCACAACGGTGCAGAGAGGGAGGGAGGCCGACGGGCGCAAGCCGGTCCGCCGCTTCGATGCTGAAGATCATTTGCCTGACCGCTGCCCTGGGGGCAGCGCTGGGATCGACCGCGCAGGCGGCCGACCTGCAATTCGACGGCCGCCATGCGCGCGCCGAAGCCGCTGCCAACGGCAGCTTCGTGCTGCACGCGCCCAAGGGTGAGGTGCGCATTGCGCCCATGCTGATGCGCAGCCAGACCGGCAGCGTGATGTTCGATGCGTTGTTCGCGCTGGCCCAGCAGGAGATGGACCAGGACCGCGTGGATGCGATCCGCGATCCTGCATTCGATGAGGGCAGGCCGGTGCCGTGCGAGTGCTTCCAGACTGGTGCGCGCTGGCCCTATGTGTGGACCCGTGATGTCAGCTTCGCCGCCGATCTGGCGCTGGCGCGGCTGGACCCGCAGCGCACGCGGCAGTCGCTGCAGTTCAAGCTGTCGGCGGCGCGCGATGGGCACACGCCCGGCCTGTTCGTCGCGCAGGACACCGGTTCCGGCGGCAGCTGGCCGATCAGCAGCGACCGCGTGGTGTGGTTCCTGGCGGCGCGCCACCTGCTGGATGATCGCGCGTTTGCCGACCAGGTCTGGCAAGCGCTGCAGGGTACGCTGGCGCAGGACCGCGCGATGGTGTTCGACGCGCAGATGGGCCTGTATCGCGGCGAGACCTCGTTCCTTGACTGGCGTGAGCAGACCTATCCGGACTGGACCCGCGAGGACGTGCGCTTCATCGGCGACTCCTATGCGCTGTCCACCAACGTGCTGCACTACCAGGCGCTGCGCCTGGCCGAACGCCTGGCCGGCCAGCATGGCGATGGCCGAGCGGCAGACTACAAGGCGTGGGCCGATGCGTTGGCGCAGCAGATCGATGCGCGCTTCTGGCGCGAGGACATGGGCCAGTACATGAGCTACATCGGTGAAGCCGCGCACCCGGTGCCCTATGCCAAGGTTGATCTGCTCGGCCTGTCGCTGGGCATCCTCGCCGAGGTGTTGCCGGGCGAGCGTGCGCGCCGTGCGCTGGCGGCCTACCCGGTGGGGCCGGCCGGCAGCCCGGTGGTCTGGCCGCAGGAGGCGCAGCAGCCGATCTACCACAATCGCGCGATCTGGCCGTTCGTCAGCGCGTACTCTCTGCGTGCGGCGCGGCAACTGGATGATGCACCACGCATCGCCGCCGAGATCCGCTCGTTGATGCAGGGCGCAGCGCTCGCCGGTTCCAACATGGAGAACTACGAGCTGGTCAGCCAGGCCGTGCATGTCGAGGAAGGGGGGCTGAGCGGCCCGGTGGTCAACTCCGAACGCCAGCTGTGGTCGGTGGCCGGCTATCTGTCGATGGTGCTCGAAGGTGTGTTTGGCGTGCAGGACGATGGCCACGTGCGGCCCAAGCTGCCGGCCGTGCTGGTGCCGGAGCTGTTCGGCACGCAGCGTCGCATCAGCCTGGACGCCGGTGGCAAGCACTACGTGCTGGAGCGCCCGCAGCAGCTGGGTGATGGCCTGCTGGTGGCGGGCAGGACGCTGACCCAAGGCAACACGACCACGGTGCAGCTGATGGCTGCCCCGTCCGCGACCGGCTTCGGTGGCACAACCGCCGACGCCAATGCGCGTGCGCCGGCCACGCCGACCGCACCGCAGGCCATACGCAATGGCGCTGGCTGGAGCGTGCCGGTCACGACTGGGCAGGTTCTGTGGAAGGACGGCAGGGCCGTCGCCGCCAGCAATGGCCAGGTGCACATCAGCGACGATGGCCTGCAGCACTGCTTCAGCCTGACCCGGCGCGAGGGTGCATTGGAATCACTGCACAGCCCGATGCTCTGCGTCGGTCCGCAGCAGGTGCTGAAGGGCGAGGGACGCTGGCAGTTCACCGCGGCCCAGGCCGGGCAGGTGCGCCTGCGCCTGCAGTACCGCAACGCGAACGGGCCGATCAACACCGGCGTGACCGCAGCGGTGAAGCAGTTGGTGCTGCAGTGCCCGGGCCAGCCGCTGCAGCGGCATACGGTCACCCTGCCGCACAGCGTAGCGGTGCAGGATTCGACCTCGGCAACGTTCGCGGTGCCCAAGGGGCGGTGCACGGTCACGCTTGAAGAGGGCTTCAACATGAGCGCGCTGCAGCACTTCGCGCACTACACCGGCGGCAAGGGCGGGCGTGATGGTGTGCTCAACCAGGCCCAGGTGCAGGCGCTGAAGGTGGCGCCGGTGGCGATGGAAGAGGGCGCACGATGAGTCGTCCCGCCAAACCGCAGCTGTCGTTCTGGCAGATCTGGAACATGTGTTTCGGTTTCCTCGGCATCCAGTTCGGCTTCGCCCTGCAGAACGCCAATGCCAGCCGCATCTTCGAGACCCTGGGCGCGGACATGGACGCGGTGCCGGGGCTGTGGATCGCTGCGCCGTTGACCGGCCTGCTGGTGCAGCCGGTGATCGGCTACCTGTCCGACCGCACCTGGACGCGCTGGGGCCGCCGCCGTCCGTTCTTCATGATCGGCGCGGTGCTGACCACACTGGCCCTGCTGGTGATGCCGAACTCGCCAACGCTGTGGATTGCCGCTGGCACGCTGTGGGTGCTGGACGCCTCGATCAATGTGTCGATGGAACCGTTCCGCGCCTTCGTCGGTGACCAGCTGGCACCGCGCCAGCGACCGGTCGGCTACGCGATGCAGAGCTTTTTCATCGGTATCGGTGCCATCGTTGCCAGCTTCCTGCCGTTCATCCTCGCCCATTTTGGTGTGGCCAATACCGCAGCTGCCGGAGAAGTGCCCGATACCGTGCGCTATGCGTTCTACTTCGGTGCAGTGGTGCTGCTGGCGGCGATCACCTGGACGGTGGTCAGCACCCGCGAGTACTCACCGACGGAGCTGGCTGGCTTTGATGATGCCGAGCCGCCGGCGCACCACGCGGGGACTGCCATCAGTGGCCCGGCGCCGTGGACGCAGATGGCGCTGTGGCTGGGGCTCGGCGTGGTGCTGGCGCTGCTGATCGCCTGGCGGCAGGGCGACAAGATGCTATACGTGCTGGCGGGCCTGTGCGCGGGCTACGGCGCACTGCTGGCGGCGGCGCGGGTACTGCCGGGCACGCACATGCTGGCAGCCATCGTCGGTGACCTGCGCGCGATGCCGGTCACCATGCGCCGTCTGGCCTGGGTGCAGTTCTTCTCGTGGTTCGCCCTGTTCGCGATGTGGATCTTCACCACGCGCGCGGTGGCTGGCATGCATTTCGGTTCCACCGACGTCGAATCGGCGGCCTACAACGAAGGCGCCAACTGGGTGGGCGTGCTGTTTGGTGCCTACAACGGCTTCGCTGCACTGGCTGCGCTGCTGATCCCGCCGATGGTGCGGGCGATCGGCCTGCGGTGGAGCCACCTGGTCAACCTGTGGCTGGGCGGGGCAGGGCTGATCTCGATGATGTTCATCGACGATCCGCAGTGGCTGCTGCTGTCGATGGTCGGCGTCGGCTTTGCCTGGGCCTCGATCCTGTCGCTGCCCTATGCGCTGCTGTCGGACAGCGTGCCGGCGGCGAAGATGGGTGTGTACATGGGCATCTTCAATTTCTTCATCGTGATCCCGCAGCTGGTCGCGGCCAGCGCGCTCGGTTTCGCCCTGCGCGCATGGTTGGGTGGCCAGCCGATGCATGTACTGGTGCTGGGTGGCTGCAGTCTGTTGATTGCCGGTCTGTGCGTGTTGCGGGTTCCATCCCGTCCGGAGGTGGTGTGATGCGTGGTGCTCTGTCTGTTGCTGTATCCCTTGTGCTGTTCGCTGGCCACGCTGCGGCTGCGCCACGTCCGTCCTATGTCGGTACCACCGAACCGTTCGCCAGCGACGCGGTGTACTTCGTGGTTACCGACCGCTTCGTCAACGGCGACCCGTCCAACGACCATCGCGACCAGGGCGGCACGCATCGCACCTTCGATATCCCGGTGCCGTGTCCGGACAAGGTGGACGGCAACATCGGCTATCTCGGCGGCGACTTCCGCGGCGTGCTCGACAATGCGCAGTACATCCGCAACCTTGGCTTCGGTGCGGTGTGGATCACCCCCATCGTCGACAACCCGGACGAGGCGTTCACCGGCAGCAAGCCGATCAGCTGCACCAGCACGCTGACCGATCGCGGAAAAACCGGCTACCACGGCTACTGGGGCATCAACTTCTACAAACTTGATGAGCACCTGTCCAGCAAGGACCTGGACTTCGCCGGGCTGACCAAAGGCCTGCACGGTGCTGGCCTGAAGGTTGTGCTGGACATCGTCGGCAACCACGGTTCGCCGGCCTGGACCATGCCGATGCGGCAGCCGCAGTTCGGCCAGATCTTCGACAAGGACGGAACGCTGATCGCCGACCACCAGAACCTGCCACCGCAGAAGCTGGATCCGAAGCACAACCCGCTGCACGCGTTCTACAACAACATCGGTCCGGTCGACGGCAAGAACGGCTCGATCTTCGACGGCAACCTCGCCGAGCTGTCCGATTTCAACCAGGACAATCCGGCGGTGATGGACTACCTGGTGGGTGCCTACCTGCAGTGGACCGCGCAGGGCGTGGATGCATTGCGCATCGACACCATCGGCTGGTTGCCGCACCCGTGGTGGCATGCCTTCGTCAAACGCATCCGCGCCGAGCACCCGGGCATGTTCATGTTCGGCGAAGCGTTCGATTACGATGCCGCGCGCATTGCCGAGCACACCTGGCCGGCCAACGCCAACGTCAGCGTGCTCGATTTCCCGTTGCGCGGTGCGCTGGAACAGGCTTTCGGCACGGCCGGCAAGGGCTTTGAAACCCTGGCCGAGCCGCTGCACCTGAGCGGTGGCCCGTACGCCAATCCGTACGAGCTGATGAGCTTCTACGACAACCACGACATGCCGCGCCTGCAGGCCAGCGACAGTGGCTTCATCGATGCGCACAACTGGCTGTTCACCGCGCGTGGCATTCCGGTGGTCTATTACGGCTCGGAAACCGGCTTCATGCGGGGTCGCGCCGAGCATGCCGGCAATCGTGCCTACTTCGGCCAGCCGCGTGTGGACGCTGCGCCGCAGAGCCCGATCTTCGCGCCGCTGCAGCGCATCGCCAGGCTGCGCGCAGCCACCCCGGCGCTGCAGCGCGGCCTGCAGGTGAACGAGCGCCTGCAGGGTGACGAGGCGGCGTTCTTCCGCGTGCTGCAGCACGGCGACGTGGCGCAGACCGCGCTGGTGCTGCTGAACAAAGGTGACCAGGCGAGGACCTTCACCGTGGCGCGTTTCGTCCAGAACGGCCACTGGCGCGACGCGCTGGAGGGCGGTTCATTGCGGGTGGACGGCTCGCTGAAGGCGGAAGTGCCGGCGCACGGGGTGAAGGTCTACGTGCTGGATGCCGCCGTGCAGCAGCCGGCGCTGCAGGCCGAGCTGGACAAGGCGATGGCCGACCAGCAGGCTCGGGACCTGCGGCTGGGGCGGTAGTGCCGGCCGCTGGCCGGCAACCCCGGATTCCTGGCACCTGCCTACCGCTCTGGTGGGTGCCAACCTTGGTTGGCACGCTTTTCGAGCAGTAGAGCAAGCTCGACTCTACAATAGGCGCCCCTCACGCCCCGCCGTATCGCCATGACCGACCTCGCCCCGCAGACCCCGATTGAAACCCTGCTGAAGGCGGCGATGGACGGGGCGGTGCCGATCCGCGCCTTCATGGCGGCCTTCGTCGCCTCCGAGGTGGTGCTGCTGACCGGCAGCCTGATCACCCCTGACGGCAGTGGCTTCGACCCGCTGCTGTTCGACAAGCAGGGCACCCTGCATGTGGCCGTGTTCACTGATCCGTCGCGGGTGGGCATCTACAGCCAGCAGGCCGAACACCAGATCCGCTGGCTGACGCTGGACGTGCTGCGCCGGGTGCCCAGCGGCTACGGTGTCGTGATCAACCCGGGTACGCCTCTGGGCTTCGAGATCTCGCCCAGTGGCGTTGGCGAGATCCTGAAGGACTTCGCCCAGGGCTGAGCCGTCGCCGTGCTGTTTGCAGAGTCGAGCATGGCTCGACGCTGCAGAAGGCTTCCCTTCGAGCGCCGTCCGTGATCCCCTTGGATGACATTGGGATAGAGGCATTGCCATGGAATTCAGAGTATTAACCGCCGACGCACCGGAACGGCAGCAGTTGGCCCGGTGGTACCACGCGGAATGGGGCCAGGACGCCGGTCTGTCGCTTGAACAGGAACTGGAGCGGCTGAATCCGCCGCAGGATGCCGAAGGCTTTCCGCACCTGACCGCCGCCTTCGATGACAGTCAGGTGGTCGGCGCGGTGCAGCTCAAGCGCAGGGAGATGCCGGCTTTCCCGCAATACGAGCATTGGCTGGGCAGCGTGTTCGTGGCCGATAGTCATCGCGGGCGTGGGCTGGCTGGCGCGCTGGTGGAACAGGCCGCGGCGCAGGCGGTGCGGATGGGCGTTTCCGATCTGTATCTGCAGACCGAAGCGCTGGATGGCGGCCTGTACGCTCGGTTGGGCTGGAAGCCCCTGCAGGAAGCTGACAGCCATGGCCATCGCGTGCTGGTGATGGTGCGCAGGGTGGCTGCATGAATGCCCCCGCACCTCGCCATTCCCGGTCGGCCCTGATCTTCCTGATCACAGCCATCGTCGTCGCGCTGGTGTCCATGCCCGTGCTGCGCGCGGTAGGCATGGTGCAGTGGCCGGTGTTCGTCATCGCCTGGCTGATCAACCTGGGCGCGGCGTGGCATCTGGCGCAGTGGGCGCGCCAGCAGGGCCGTTCGGCCTGGGCCTTCGGGGTACCGGCGGTGCTCGGCACCGTCGCTTCGATCGTGGTCTATGTGCTGCTTGCGTTGCTGGGGCCGAAGGCCACGGTGCGCTGAAAGCGCTGTGCCGAGCATGGCTCGGCACTACATGCGCCATGCGGAGCGCCGACGCAACCACCGGCGCTCCATTACTTCACAGCGTCACCTTGCGCCGGTTGTCATCGCTCACCCGGTCGATCAGCTTGTTGTACGGATCGAAGCCCGCTTCATCCGGCTTTTCATCCACGGTCACCGTGATCTTCGGCGCGGCGCTGGTGATGTGGTGGCGCTGCAGATACAGCACCTTCTGGTCGCGTTCCTTGCCCGAAGGCCCGTTGGCAAACACGCCGATCTCGACCCAGTCATCCATCTTCCCGTCGCTCTCCTTGCCCTTGCCATCGGCGTACTGCTTTGCGGCGTGCAGGTCCAGGGTCACGTCGTAGCGGCCGTCATCGCGCTTGCGCGCGCCGGCGGCCAGCACCCGGTTGTCATAGAAGCTGATCTTCTCGAACAGGTCGGTGACCAGCTGCTGGCGATCAGCCGGGGTCTCGGCACGGATGTAGCCCAGCAGTTCGCGTGAGGTGGTGTACGGGGGTTGCTGGTAGCCCTTGTCCTGCAGGAAGCGCTTCAGGGCGCGGTTCAGGGCCTGCTCGCCGATCTCCTCGCGCAGCCGGTAGAACACCAGCGAACCCTTCTGGTAGTGGATGTACTGCTGGTTTTCCACGCGCTCCAGCGGCTGCTCCTCAATGGCCTCGCCACCGCGGCCAGACAGGTAGCCGTCCAGCTCGCGCTTGAGGAACTGGCGCATGTGCTGGCGGCCGTACTCCTGCTCCATCACCATCAGCGCCGAATACTGCGACAGCGACTCGGACAGGACCGTGGCGCCCTGCACATTGGCACCGATCACCTGGTGCGCCCACCACTGGTGTGCGATCTCGTGCGCAGTCACGTAGAACACATAGTCCACCTTGTCCGGGTCACGCAGGTCGGCGATGAAGCCGATGGCCTCGGAGTAGGGGATGGTATTGGCGAACGACTGCGCGAAGCGGGCATAGCCCGGGAACTCGATGATGCGCACCTGCCGGTGCTGGTAGGGCGTGAAGTTCGCTTCGTAGTAGGCCAGCGATTTCTGTACCGCTTCGATCATCCGGTCCACGTTGTAGCCGTGCGCCGGGTCGAAGTAGACCTCGATCGGGATGTCCTTGTACTTCGCCTTGCGTACCTCCCAGCGTGCCGACAGGTAGGCGTAGAAGTTCAGCATCGGGCGGTTCATCGCGTAGCTGAAGCAACGCCGGCCGTTCACCGTGGTCTCGTGCTGCAGGTAGCCCGGGGCAAGCGCCACCTGGTCCGGCGCCGTGCAGACCGTGGTACGGAAGTCGAGCCAGTCGGCATCGTTGGAGATGTAGGTGTTGGCACGCGCGGCTTCGTCTTCCAGCTTGGGCATGCGCCGCGGCTCACCCAGGTCGCGCTTGCGCCGCTCGTTGCGGTCGCTGATCTCGGCGCCTTCGTTGTAGCCGAACGACGGCAGTACGCGGCTGTTGAAGAACGTGCCGTTGTCGACGATGTTGCTCGGCGCCTGGCCGGCGGTGATGCCGTTGGGTTTCTGCACAACCCGGAAGTGGACGTTGCGGCTTTCACCCGGTTGCAGTGGCGCGGCCAGGCGGTAGATGCGGTAGCCGAGGTCAGCGTCGTGCATCGCCAGGGTCTGCCCACCCAGGTCGACCGCGACCAGCTGCTTGTCATCGCCCATCGAGACGTGCACGTCTTGGATCGGCGTGGCGTGGGTATTGCGCACCGTCCAGTTCGCATCGATCACCATCGACTGCGATTCCGGGAACAGGTCCACGCGGTTGTCCACCGCCACGATGCGGGGCTGCGGCAGAGTGCGGTACTTCGACAACTCACGCTCGTAGCGGGCCTGCAGGTCCAGCTGCTGGTCGGGCGAGAGGAACTCGTTGCGGATGTTGGTGCTCCAGTACAGCCAGCCGCCCACACCGATGAAGGCCAGTGCCGCCAGCGCTGCAAAGGCGCCGGTCGGACCGCGCAGGCGACGACCGGCGAGGGCCAGGCGCTGGCGCAAGCCCTGGCTGACACCGCGTACCCAGAACGCCGAGGCCAGGCACATCAGGGTCAGCAGGAACAGCGCCCAGTAACCCTGGAAGGCCAGTTGCCCCGGCAGGAAGTGACCGTAGCCGTTCATGTCCGAATAGGGCGCGATGGGCCAGCTGCCGAAGTTGTACAGGTTCTGCGTGTAGTCCAGCAGGCCCAGCACACCCTGGCCGATCATCACCACGATCAGCAGCGCGTAGCCGACGAACTTGTTGTTTGTCAGCACCTGCAGCACCAGCGCCAGGCCGCCCATCAGGATGTAGACCACCGAATCCAGTGCCAGGCTGCGCAGGTACAGCAGCGGCTCCAGGTGGGTGTAGCCCTTGGCCAGCTGCACGCTCATCGCGGCCAGCGCGCCGGCTGCCTGGAAGCAGACGATCACTGCCAGCAGGGCAGTGAACTTGGCCAGCAGCGGCACCCAGTTCGGCACCGGCATGGCATCGGTTACTTCGTTGATGCGCGCACTGCGTTCCTTCCAGACCAGCTCACCGGCGAAGAACAGCACGATGATCACCAGCAGCCAGCTGAAGGCACCCTGCAGGCCCATGATCATCTGCGAGGTGACCGGCCAGATCGAGGTGCCGTACAGCGTCTGCCGGAACAGCGCGCTGGGCAGGAAGTTGGCCAGGCCCAGTACCAGCAGCACGATGAACGGCACGCTGCGCAACACGCCACGTGTATCGAAGCGGACCTGGCGCAGGAACTGCTGCCACGCCGTGGTGGCGGTGAACGCCGGTACCACGCGCGGCAGTGTTGCACGGGTCGGGCGGACCGCACTGGCATCGGCAACCGGCTGCGCCTGCCTGCGGCCCCATCGACGACGGCCACTGCCGCTGCGTTCGGTGCGGAACAGTGCGAAGGTAGCGGCGAACAGCGCGGCGGCCACACCCAGCCACAGAGCGCGGTTGGCCAGCAGGTAGCCGGCCAGCTCGGGAATTCCGCTGTTGCGTTCGGCGGTGGACCAGTAGCGGATCGTGCGGCTGAGCGCACGCATGCCCAGCGGCTCGCTCAGCACTGCGATCCACGTGTTGTCGATGTCGCGCAGCAGGGCCGCGCTGGCGCCGTACAGCACCAGGTAGGCCACCAGCCCGATGTACACCCACAGGATCGAACGGGTCAGCGCTGCCAGCAGCGACAGCAGTGCGGTGGTGAACAACAGGTTCGGGATGACGATGACCGCGAAGGTCCAGGCATAGCCCTGCCAGCTGATCGGGCCCATGCGTTCGGGATCGATCCACGGCATGAACGGCGCCAGCCACAGGCCAAACGCAATCACGATGTAGACCAGCAAGCCGGCGGCCAGGGCGGCAGCGATGCGCCCAGCCAGGTAGTCGCGGCGCTTCACCGGGCTGGCGAAGATCAGCTCGGCTGTGCCGAGCTCGAAGTCACGCAGCAGCGCGTTGCTGACGAACAGGGCGGTGACCAGCATGCCGAGCAGGGTGAAGATGCCCAGCATCTGCGCGATCACGGTGGGCGCGTTGCTGTGTACGTTGCCGCTGCCGCCCCCGATCTGCACGGCGTCGCTGGAGGCAGCGGCGAAGGCGAGCAGGGCGAACAGGCCGGCCAGCAGCCACAGCAGGGGAGAACGCAGCTGCTCGCGCAGCTCGAAGCGGAAAAAGTTGAGGATCATGGCGTGCTCCGCTCAGGCTGCCGCGCGGGCACGGGTCTGCAGGCGCAGGCGCTGGAAGTACACGTCCTCGAGGTCGGGAGCCACCGCCGCGAAGCCGTCGCCGGGATCGTTGGCACTGTGCACGTGGATCACCGGGCGGCCACCGACCAGACGGGTCGACAGCACTACGTAGCGTGCTTCATGGTCGGCCAGTTCCGAAGGATCGACCTGCTTGCGCCAGACCTGCTGCTGCAGAGCATCGATGGCTTCGGCGGGGCGCCCGGTCAGCAGCACCTGGCCCTTGTTCATGATCGCCATGGTGGGGCACAGGTCGGTCACGTCCTCGACGATGTGGGTGGACAGGATCACCGCCACGTTCTCGCCAATGGCTGCCAGCAGGTTGAGGAAGCGATTGCGTTCCTCGGGGTCGAGGCCGGCGGTGGGCTCGTCGACGATCACCAGCCGCGGGTCGCCGAGCAGTGCCTGGGCAATGCCGAAGCGCTGGCGCATGCCGCCGGAGTACGTGCCGAGCTTGCGCTTGCGCGCGTCCCACAGATTCACCTGCTGCAGAAGACCATCGACCACCTCGCGGCGCTGCGCGCGCTGGGTCAGCCCCTTGAGCACCGCGAAATGTTCCAGCAGGTCCAGCGCGCTGACCTTCGGGTACACGCCGAAATCCTGCGGCAGGTAGCCCAGCCGGCGGCGCACCGCGTCCTTGTCGCGCAGTACGTCGATCGGCGCTTCGCCGGGAATGGTGAGGATGGCCGAACCGCTGTCGGCCTCCTGCAGGGTGGACAGCGTACGCATCAGCGAAGACTTGCCGGCGCCGTTCGGCCCGAGCAGGCCGAACATGCCGCGCGGGATGTCCAGGCTGACATTGTTGAGAGCGTGCACGCCGTTGGCGTACGTCTTGGACAGCGAATCTATCTTCAGCATGCGACGTACACCTTTCCGTGTGTGATCGCGCTGTTTATCACCCGCAACCGGGCTGGCGTCATGCGCCGTTGGTCATGGTGCCGTGCGGGTAGCAGGTGAGGGCACCCCACCGTTGAAGGGCGCGGCAGGGGCGGCTTCCAGTGCGTGGGGCTTCGCCAGGGCGGCAGGGGGCCAGCCTGTGAAGTCTTCCTGAATGCGTTGGGGAAGGTCGGCCGGATCACACAGGACGTCGACAGGGGCACCGATAGTCTTTGCGCCTCTCAGGGCCATTGCCATGCAGGCGTACATGCGGACTGTTACCGGAGTAGAGGGACTGGACAGCATTCTTGGCGGCGGACTTCCGCAGGCGCGGCTGTATCTGCTGGAAGGGCCACCGGGTTCCGGCAAGACCACGTTGTCGCTTCAGTTCCTGCTGGAAGGCCTGCGGCGCGGCGAACGCTGCCTGTACATCACGTTGTCCGAGACCGCCGAGGAACTGCGCGAAGTCGCCGCTGCCCATGGCTGGTCGCTGGATGGCCTGCACCTGTTCGAACTGGGATCGGCTGAAGGCGCAATGGGCAACGGTCGCCTGCAGTCGGTGCTGCATTCGTGGGAAATGGAGCTGGACGAGACGGTCAATCTGATCATGTCCAAGGTGGACAGCATCGGGCCCACCCGCGTGGTGTTCGATTCGTTGTCCGAACTGCGCCTGCTGGCCCAGGACTCTCTGCGCTACCGGCGCCAGATCCTTGCGTTGAAGCAGTTCTTCGCGCCCAAGAGCGCTACGGTAATCCTGGTCGATGACCTGACCTCTACCGGCGAAGAGCGCGATGGGCAGTTGCACAGCCTGTGCCACGGCGTGCTGTCGCTGGAACGCCTGACCCTGGATTTCGGCCCGGCCCGGCGCCGCATGCAGGTACAGAAGCTGCGCGGCGTGGATTTCATTGCGGGCTACCACGATATGGTGATCCGTCGTGGAGGACTCGAGATTTTCCCCCGCTTGATCGCCTCCGAGCACCACGACCGGTTCGTGGGTTCGCCGGTGAGCAGTGGCGTCGACGAGATCGATCGCCTGCTGGGCGGGGGCCCCCTGCGCGGAACCTCGACCCTGTTGACCGGTCCCGCTGGCAGCGGCAAGACCAACGTCGCCCTGCAGTACGTGTGGGCGGCCTGCGAACGTGGCGAACGCTGCTGCATCTTCGAGTTCGACGAGCGGGTTGGTACCTTGCTGGCGCGTGCATCGGCACTGGACATCGACCTGGACAAGCATCTGCACTCGGGCCTGCTGGAGATCCTGCAGATGGATCCGGCCGAGGTGTCGCCGGGTGAGTTTTCCTGGAACCTGCGCAAGGCGGTCGAGCAGCGCAACTGCAGCGTGCTGGTGATCGACAGCCTGAATGGCTATGTCACGGCAATGCCACAGGAAAAGCAGCTGATGCTGCAGCTGCACGAGATGTTGTCCTATCTCAACCAGAAGGGCGTAGCGACGTTCCTGATCAATCCGCAGCATGGCCTGGTGGGCACCATGTCCACCGGCAGCCTCAATGTGTCCTACATCGCCGATGCGGTGGTGCTGTTCCGTTTCTTCGAGGCCAAGGGGCGCATCCGCAAAGCCGTTTCGGTAATCAAGAACCGCGGCGGTGCGCACGAAGACACCATCCGTGAGCTGAAGATCGACGGGCGTGGCATCACCGTCAGTGCGCCATTGGCAGACTTCCAGGGCATCCTGACCGGCACGCCCGAATTCGTGGGTGACAGCGCAGCGCTGCTGGGCCAGTCCGATGTCCGATAGGGACGAAGGCTGCACGGTCGTCCGCATCGTGGCGCCCTTCGGACGCGATGCCGACAGCATTGCCGCGGTACTGGAGGGGGTAGGGCTGGCAACGCGCATCGCCGGCAACCTGGAGGAGCTGGCCGAGCATCTGGATGATCGCACCGGCCTGGTGGTGGTGACCCAGGAAGCGTTGGTGCGCGGTGCCGACGGTATGCTGCCTGCATTGCAGCAGCAACCGGCCTGGTCGGATATTCCATTCATCCTGCTGCGCTCGGCGCGGTCGTACCGCCGTTCCACCCGCGAGGCACTGTTGCCAGCTTCGATCAACGTGGTGGAGATGGACCGGCCGCTTGGCAGCATGTCCCTGATCAGTGCCGTCCAGGGCGCACTGCGGGCCCGTGACAAGCAGTTCCTCGTGCGTGATCAGATGGCGGCATTGGCGGACGGGCGGGCCGCACTGTCCCGCAGTGAAACCGAGTTGCGCCTGATCGCCGATGCGATGCCGGTCCTGATCGCCTTTGTTGATCGTTCGATGTGCTTCCGTTTCGCCAACCGAGCCTATGAGACCTGGTTCGATCTCGCCACCGGCGAGGTGATCGGCAGGCACGTTCGCGAGGTGATCGGCGAATCCGTATGGCAGCAGCGCAGGGCGGCGATGGAGCGCGCGCTGGATGGCCAAGCGGCGCTCTTCGAGATCACCTGGCCGCATCCACTACGCGGCCGGCGCGACTGCGAAGTGCGTTACTCGCCGCGCACCGATACCGAGGGCCGGGTGGACGGATTCCACGTCTTCGTTACCGATATCACCGCCGCCAAGCTGGCCCTGAGCAACAGCCAGCAGCACGCACATGCACTGGAGGCCATGGTGGCCGAGCGCACGCGTGAGCTGGAAGCGCAGATGGCTGCACGCGAGGCCAGCGAGGCCGCCCTGCGGCAGTCGCAGAAGATGGAAGCGATCGGCCAGTTGACCGGTGGCATCGCGCACGATTTCAACAACATGCTGACTGGCATCCTGTCCGCGCTGGACATCGTGCGCCTGCGCCTGGACATGGGGCGGGTGGATGATCTGGAGCGTTTCCTGGATACGGCCACCACCTCGGCGCAGCGTGCCGCCGCATTGACCCAGCGCCTGCTCGCGTTCTCGCGCAGGCAGTCGCTGGACGCGCGGCCGGTGGAGATCAACACGTTGCTGGTATCGGTGCAGCACCTGTTGCACAGCACGATCGGGGAAACGGTGCGGCTGCGTACCGAAACCTGCCCGGTGCCGCTGCACGCCACGCTGGATGCCAACCAGTTCGAAAGTGCGGTGCTGAACCTGGCCATCAATGCACGCGACGCGATGCCTGATGGCGGCGAGCTGATCCTGCGCACTGCGGAAGCAGATGTGCATGCAGGCCAGTATCCGGCAGTGCCGGCAGGGCACTATGCGGTGGTGGCAGTCGCCGACACGGGCGCCGGCATGGCGCCGGAAGTGGTCGAGCGCGCATTCGAGCCTTTCTTCACCACCAAGCCCATCGGCAAGGGAACCGGGCTGGGCATGTCGATGGTGTATGGCTTCATGCAGCAGTCCGGTGGTCACATAGCGATCGAATCGCGCCTCGGTGAGGGCACCACCATTTCCCTGTTCATTCCACTGGTGGAGGCCGCGACCAGCGAAGCGGTGGCCGCTCAGGCCAAAGCCATCCGGCTCGGCGCTGGCCAGTCGATCCTGGTGGTCGAGGATGATGAGCAGGTGCGCATGCTGGTCACGGTGGTGCTCGAGGACCTGGGGTACCAGGCCCAGGTGGTGGGCGATGCGGACGCCGCGCTTCCGATCCTGACTTCGGACCAGTGCATCGATCTGTTGATCACTGACGTCGGCCTGCCTGGGCTCAATGGCCGCCAGCTCGCCGAAATAGCCCGTCACTCGCGGCCGACTTTGCCAGTGCTGTTCATGACCGGCTACGCGGAGAAGGCGCAGGAGCGCTCGTCCTTCCTCGATGCGGGCATGGCGATGATCGCCAAGCCGTTCCTGCTTGACGAGTTCAGCGCAGCGGTTCGCACCGCGATGCCTGAAACGGCAGGCGGCAATCCGTAGAGCCGGGCCTGCTCGACTGTTTTTGTGCAGAGCCGATCCATGCTCGGCTGATCTTTCCCGACGGGAGTCGCATCCGCTTGTCGAGCGAGCTCGACACTACCCGCGCTGCGATGATTCCCGCACCACCAGCTTTACCGGGATGCTCTGGCTGTCCACTGCCTGCCGGCCGATCAGTGCCAGCAGGCGCTCCACCAGCAGTTGCCCGGCCTGCTTGGTGTCCTGCTGCACGGTGGTCAGCGCGGGAGATACCGATGCTGCCAAGGGGATGTCGTCGAAGCCGGTCACCGCCACGTCCTGCGGCACCCGCAGGCCGGCTTCGCGCAGGGCCCGCATCGCGCCGATGGCGATCAGGTCGCTGGCCGCGCAGATCGCATCGATCGGCTCGCCGCGCGCCAGCAGTGCCTGGCAGGCCTCCTGGCCGGAGGCTTCGGTGGTGATCGCATCGTGCTGCAGCGCCGCCTCGGCAGCCAGGCCGTGTTCCCGCAGGGCCGCGACATGGCCGCGGTAGCGTTCCTGGAATTCGGGGTAGTGGCTGGAAGCATGGCCGAGGAAGGCGATGCGGCGGCAGCCCTGCTGCAGCAGGTGGGTGGTGATGTCGTGCCCGCCCTGGAAATTGTCGCTGCCGATCGACACGCCGGGTTGGCCGGGCAGGGCGGCGCCCCAGCGCACGAAGTGCGTACCCTGTTCGACCAGCCGTTGCAGGCGGTCGCGCGATTCGTGGTAGTCGCCGTAGCCGAGCAGGATGATGCCGTCGGCCTTGTTGCTGTCCTCGTAATCTGCCTGCCAGTCGGTGGACAGCTGCTGGAACGAAACCAGCAGGTCCTGCCCGTGCAGGGCGCAGGCGCGGGTGATCGAGCCCAGCATCGAATGGAAGAACGGGTTGATCAGCGAGTCGTCGTTGGTCGGGTCTTCGAAGAACAGCAGGGCCAGCGTGCCGGCATTGCGCAGGCGCAGGCTGGAGGCGTTCTTGTCGACCTTGTAGTTCAGCTCGCGGGCGATGCGCAGGATGCGCTCGCGGGTCTCGGCATTGACCATCGGGCTGCCACGCAGGGCCCGCGACACGGTGGGCTGGGAGACCCCGGCCAGGTGGGCGATGTCCAGGGAGGTGGCTTTGCCTTTGATTGTCATGGGAACTGATAGGGAACGTGCAGCGATCATGATGCCATGAGGCCGGCCCCCTGCTTGCAGGTGCGCTCCTGTCTGAATGAACGGGATTGATGTTAAAAAATGTGACCAATTTGTCACTTTGACCTGATTTGCACAAAAGCGCATTCAGCAGATGGACAGCTGCCATGGCATGGCCATAGAGTCCGCGCACCAGGGGACAACAAGGCAGTTGACGTGGGCAGCAACGGATCAGGGATCGATCTGCAGGAGTCGCTGTGCGTGGACGATGGAGGCGCGCTGGCGTGCTTTGTCGCCCTGTTGGGGTTTCTGGATCGGCCTGCCGACCCCGACCAGCTCCGGCACCAGCTGGGCCACCCCGAAGGCCGTATCGATACACAGGATCTGTTGCGCCTGGCCAAGCGGATGGACGTCAAGGCACGCGTGGTACAGGCGCGGGTTACCGCGCTGCGCGATCATCCGCTGCCCGCCATCGCCTGCCTGGCCGACGGACGCTATACGCTCGTGCTCAAGGCCGACGCCGAGAACGTGTTGTGCTTCGACGCGGCGGCCGACGGACGCCCGGTCACGCTGTCCCTTGGCGAGTTCTCGCAGGAGTTCGATGGCCGCCTGTTGCTGATGACCACGCGTGAAAGCGTGGCCGGCGCCGCGAGGCGCTTCGATGTCGGTTGGTTCATTCCTGCCCTGGTGAAGTATCGCCGCCTGCTGCGTGACGTGCTGGTAGCCTCGTTCTTCCTGCAGTTGATGGCACTGATCACGCCGCTGTTCTTCCAGGTGGTAATCGACAAGGTACTGGTGCACAAGGGCATCACCACCCTGGAAGTGCTCGCCCTGGGCCTGCTGGTGGTTTCGGTGTTTGAAGTGGTGATGGGCGGGCTGCGCACTTACCTGTTCTCGCATACGACCAGCCGTGTGGATGCTGAGCTGGGCTCGAAGCTGTTTTCGCACCTCACCCATCTGCCGCTGGCCTACTTCCAGGCGCGCCGTGTCGGTGATTCGGTGGCGCGCGTGCGCGAACTGGAGACCATCCGCGAGTTCCTCACATCTTCGGCGCAGACCGTGGTGCTGGACCTGTTCTTTGCCATCGTGTTCCTGGCCGTGATGTGGCTGTACAGCCCTGCATTGCTGTTGATCGTGCTGATCACGCTGCCGTTGTACGCCGTGGTGGTGATGGTGGTCGGGCCGATGCTGCGGCGCCGCCTGGATGAGAAGTTCGTGCGCGGTGCCGAGAATCAGTCGTTCCTGGTCGAAGCAGTAACCGGTGTGGAAACCATCAAGGCGCTGGCGGTCGAGCCGCAGGCGCAGAACCGCTGGGACAAGCAGCTGGCGGGCTACATCCAGGCCAGCTTCCGCGCCAGCATGCTGGCCAACTGGGGTTCGCAGGCGGTGCAGCTGATCCACAAGCTGGCCACGGTGGCGCTGCTGTTCTTCGGCGCGCGGCTGGTGATTGACGGCAAGCTGACCGTGGGCGAGCTGGTGGCGTTCAACATGCTTGCCGGGCAGGTTGCCGGACCGGTGCTGCGCCTGGCGCAGTTGGCGCAGGACTTCCAGCAGGCGCGCATTGCCGTGGAGCGGCTGGGCGACATCCTCAACTCCCCTACCGAACCGGCCAGCTCACCCTCGCGTGCCAGCCTGCCGGCAGTAGATGGCCGCATCGCGCTGGAGCATGTGTCGTTCCGCTATCGGCCTGAGGGACAGGAAGTGTTGTCGTCGGTCAGTCTGGAGATCGCTCCGGGTGAGATCCTCGGCGTGGTCGGCCCCTCGGGGTCCGGCAAGTCGACCCTGACCAAGCTGATCCAGCGCCTGCACACCCCGGAGCGTGGCCGTGTGCTGGTGGATGGTGTCGATCTGTCCATGGTGGATCCGGCGTGGCTGCGGCGGCAGGTGGGTGTGGTACTGCAGGAAAACCTGCTGTTCAACCGCAGCGTGCGCGAGAACATCGCCATGGCAGACCCGGCGATGCCGATGAGCCGGGTGGTGGAAGTGGCCAAGCTGGCTGGTGCGCACGATTTCATCCTGGAGCTGCCCGAGGCCTACGACACACGCATCGACGAGCGTGGAGGCAATCTCTCCGGCGGCCAACGGCAGCGTCTGGCAATCGCGCGTGCATTGGCGATCGATCCGAAGATCCTGATCTTCGACGAGGCGACCTCGGCGCTGGATGCGGAGAGCGAGGAAGTCATCCAGGACAACCTCAAGCGGATGTCCGCCGGCCGCACCGTGATCATCATCGCGCATCGTCTGTCGGCGGTACGCCAGGCCAACCGCATCGTGACCCTCGAACGTGGCCGCATCACCGAGACCGGCACGCACGAGGATCTGCTGCGCGCGGGAGGCCGTTACTCACTGCTCTACACCAAACAGATGGGCCTGCCCGCCGTGGCGGCCCCGCTGAACTGACCACCACGCGCCCAGCCAAGGACAGCACGCATGTTGAAGGGACTGAGGCACCACCTGGGCATCCTGCGCGAGAGCCTGCGCGCGGAGCGTGCGCAGCCGGACCAACGCGATTCGGCGGCGCCGGACTTCCTGCCGGCGGCGCTGGAGATCCTGGAAAAGCCACCGAACCCGATCGGCCGCACCGTTCTCTGGTTGCTGATCGCCTTTCTGGCCATTGCATTGATCTGGTCGTGCCTTGGCCGCCTGGACATGGTCGCCGTGGCCGAAGGCAAGGTGATTCCGCGCGGCAACGTGAAGGTGATCCAGGCCGCGGACCAGGGTGTGGTCCGTGCGATCCATGTGGTCGAAGGGCAGTCGGTGAGGGCCGGCACGCCGCTGCTCGAACTGGACCCGACGGTCAGCCATGCCGAAGTCGAGCAGGCGCGCCAGGCGTTGCTGACCGCGCAGATCGATGTGGCACGGGCGCAGGCCGTGGTTGACCACGTTGCTGGCCGGGCCGGTCGCTTCATCGCACCGGAGGGAACGCCTGACAGCATCGTTGCCATCCAGCAGGCACTGGTGGCCGCCAAGCAGCGCGAGTTCGATTCCACCGTGGGCGGGCTGCAGCAGGAGCGTAGCCAGCGCGATGGCGAGCACGGCATGATCCTGGCCGAGATCGCCAAGTTGGAAGAGCAGCTGCCGCTGGCCACCGATCAGTTGAACAAGCTGGAGGAACTGAGCCGCGACAACTATGTGCCGCGACTGCAGGTGGCCGAAGTGAAGGAGCGTGTTGTCGGCATGCGCCAAGACCTGGCGATCCGTCGCGAAGAGCAGCGCAAAGCGACCGCAGCGCAACTGGCGGCCAGCCAGCAGATGAGCAAGAGCCGCAGCGAGTTCGCACGCGAAGCATTGGATGCCCTGACCGAGGCCGAAGCGGCGCGCGCGCTGCGTGGCGAAGAATTGAAGAAGGCCCATGACAAGGCCGGCCACACGGTGCTGCGCGCACCGGTGACCGGCGTGGTGCAGCAGCTGCAGGTGCACACCATCGGCGGTGTGGTGAAGCCGGCCGATGCGCTGATGGTGCTGGTGCCGCATGACGGCGAGCTGGTGGTCGATGCGATGCTGCCCAATCGCGATGCCGGCTTCGTCCGCGACGGGCAGCCGGTGGAGGTGAAGCTGGAGGCCTATCCGTTCACCCGCTACGGTGTGGTGGATGGCGTGGTCGAGACTGTGGGCCGCGATGCGGTACAGACCGAGAAGGAAGGGTTGCGCTACCCGGCCCGCGTGCGCCTGCTGCAGCCCTGGATCGAGGTGGATGGAAGGCGTCGCGCGCTGGCGCCGGGCCTGGCCGCTACGGCGGAGATCAAGACCGGTGATCGCCGCATCATTGAATACCTGCTGTCGCCGCTGTCGCGGCGTGTGCAGGAGGCGGGGAGGGAGCGATGAAGAACGGTGTTCAAGTCTCAAATGGCGACCGTATAACCATGCGGCTCCTTGGTCTGATTCTTGTACTGGCTCTTCTCCCGTGGCATCTACAGGCACGAGATCATGCCCCGGTGAGGTCGGTGGATCTGCAGGAGCGCCTGGTTGCACTGCTCTCCCATCAGGGCGGGGAACACTGGAAGGGCATCCCGCCGAGTGCGCTGGAACAGGCAATGAGGGTCAGATGGCGGCGTGGAGAAGGCTTGCCCTCTTCCGGCAGAGGGGAAGGGATTACTGTCGAAGGCTGGTCCTTCTGGATGCAAACCGAGTTTCGCAACGGTCGCTATCAAACACTTCTCGACACCTACGTTGCCACGCCAAGGAACACCTGCACGTTCAATGCCGATCAGTTTGCCCGGAGGCTCAGGGCCATCGGGATGACGGGCGGGCCAGTCAGATCAACGCTGCTTCCCGAGACCTGGTACCTCGGCGCCAGAAACGTGGAAGTTGCGGTCCGGACATACACAAGCACTACCAATGGTCAGCGCCATCAGTGCGTTGAAACGATCAGCATCGGTCCCCGGGAGTTCTGAACATGCCATCGATCAACAATGAGCTTGAAGCCGTACTGCAGAGTCTCCGTCAAAAGGGGGGGCAGTTCTCCAGGGCCGAGCAGACCATTCGGCGGACAATCGAGAGTTCACCCGAACTCATGATTCGTTTGAACGTATCCGCCAAGAATGGGACCCTGAAGGGAATTGAACTGCTTCCCTCCGGTGCGACAGAGGGAGGACACTACAGCGCAGGATCCGGAGTCATCCGCATAAGTCGCGATCGGTTCACTGCTGGAGGTGAAGCTGCGTTGGATGCGCTGGCATTCGTGCTCGGCCATGAAACCGCACATAGCATCTATGAAGTTGAGAACGCCAAAGCGCTTGAAACATTCCGACAGCAGGTATACGCACTCTCGGTCGTGAAGGGTGTCAGAGACTATACGCCCATCTTGGACGCTTACCTTAAGGCCACGCGTCGAAACGAAGCGATTGCGATGATCGGGGGGTGGAACGCGGTTTGGGGACGAGCCGTGCTCAATTCCAACAATGGCATCGACCAGCAGTCGTTCCTGGCCAGGATGTATCAGGCGATGCCACCGGGATGTATCGTCAAGGAACCCAATGGTAGTTACAAGCTCGCACAGGGCATCACCATGCGCAGCAACTACTCCATTGAGTCCAGCAGGACTTCGCCGAACGTCGAGGGATTCGGAGTCTGCTACTACGATGGCACGGGCGCCGGGCTTGGCCAGTCCGGGGGGCTCAATTACCCGAACTATTACCTGGGTCCCCAGCTGGAGTACATCATCGAAGTCGAGCTGCAGATGCAGCGGCAGATGCCTGCGGGAAACCAGCCTGGTGACGTTCGGATTGATCTCGAGGCGATAGGCGGCAATGCATCGGCGCTTGAGGCAGACGGCTTGTACTTCAGCGGAAGAGATAGCCAGTTCATTTTCTCAGATGGCCGTGGGCCATTGCGAGTCTTCAATAGGAAGGGTGACGCTTCGCAGAAGCCGCGGAGCCCATCACAGTTGCAGCTCCCCGTTGACAGTGAAACCTTGCAGCGAATCACCATGGCTGGGGGATTGGGCGGGTCCATTGGCGGCGCGATCGCCTCTGCGTTGAAGATCAACGATCCGCTGTGGAAGGTGCTTGCTTCAGCCACGTTGAAGACGGTAGGTAAGAACCTGGCCGAGATTGCAGCTGCAGGTGGAACGAAGGTCGTGACGCGGGCGGGCGTCCTGGATCTGCTTTCTGATATCCCGGAGGAGTTTCGAGCAAGCCTCCAAGGGGCCGCCGCTGGCACGGTTTCTGCCTATCTGACGGCTGAGCTGATCAGTTCGCTTGGCATCAAGGGAACGTTGGGTGAGGTCGGACAGAGCGTTGCTGCAAGCTCGCTCAGCCAGATCATTGAGAACGCGATCAAGATTGCTGATGGCGCCACGATCAGCATCACAGATGGCTTGTCAACGGGTCAGGTCTTTACCGCAATCGGTGGATATATTGGCGCTCGCCTGGGCGCCAGTCTCGTCCAGTTCGAAACGGTGGGTGGACAGCTAGGCGCTCAGATCGGCTCCGCCGTGGGCGCCTATGTTGGTGCGACGATGGCGCAAACCTGGAGTGCTCTGCTGCAGGCCGTTGGCACCACCTATGCGGGCCCCATCGGCGCTGCCATTGGTGCGTTGGTAGGGTACATATTCGGAGGATTGATCGGAAGTCTGTTCTCCAGCGGAAAGCCGCGCTCCTGGGCATCGGTCACCTGGGACGAGGCGAATTCGACCTTCGCCGTCTCTGGTGTTCGCGCCCGTTCAGGCGGCGTGAGTATCGGAGCTACGCTGCTTGCCAATCAGGTCGCAGGCACCATGAACGCGGTTCTGGAGATATCCGGGAGCCGGTTGGCAACAGGCGCGACGGTAGATGGCGGTACCTATGGAACGTATGGCAAGAAGTATCGCTACTGGTCGGAGCCGTCATTCACGACCTCCAAGGCCGAGGATGTAATTTCCTACGGTACGGTGCGGGCGCTGTCCAATCTTCTCGATCGGATGATTGGTGGAGATGTATACATCAAGCGTGCCATTGGAAAGAACCTTGTCAGCCTGGATGCACCGACAAGTTTCAGTCCGACCAATCTATTTGGTGACATGGCCGTTGCTACCGACTATGCGAGATATATTGCCTCTCCGTGGGAAATCAACACTCTGATTGCGGGAGCGCCCGAGAGCGGATTCGCCGCGCAGTGGGCCATTACACTTGTCCGTGTCGAAGAGCTTGGGCTCAACCGGCGTGCCGCATCTGATTGGACGGGAGGGTTCGCCGCGTGGCTTGATCAGCTGGCAGATGGCGTTGTGGATGGTATTGGTCTGATTGCCTCCAATATGACATTGGCGCTCGATCCCGATGGAGGACGAAAGCGCACTTTGGTCAGCTGGACTGGAGACGAGGTTCACTCGTTGGGCGACACCATCGTTACCGCAGACAAGGATCGCATCCTCGGCAGTGCCGGCAACGACAGCATCATCGTCAACGGTGCAACGTTGTCCAGTACCACCGGCCTGCTGATCAACGGCAAGACCCCTTCGGCCACGCATCGCATCGAGATCGCGGCCGTCATCGATGCCGGTGCAGGCGACGATCTGGTCCGGGGTGGAGACCTCGGCAACGATCTGCTCGGAGGCAGCGGCAACGATACCCTGGTGGGCGGCCTGCTCGATGACTGGCTGTTTGGCGGTGACGGCAATGACGTGCTGTTCGCCGGCAATGTCACCAATGTGAACTTCGCCATCGGTGATGCCGGCGCACAGGCGCTGGCGATCGCTGTGCGTGGTGGCAACGGCAACTATCTCGACGGCGGTGCCGGCGATGATCGCCTGTATGGCAGCACCGGTTCGGACTGGCTGGAAGGTGGCGCCGGCAACGACCTGCTGGTGGGTGGCGAGGGTGGTGACATCATCGGCGGTGGCGCCGGCGATGATCGCGGTGCCAATGGCGAAGCGCGCCTGTTCGGTGGGGGCGGCGCGGACCAGTACCTGTTCCGGCTCGGTGACGGCCGCGATGTGGTCTACGACGAAGAGGGGGCGGGGGCCATCCGCGGCAGTGGCGACAGCTTGAATGACCGCCTCGCCAAGATCGCCAATGGACAGCTGGCGCGCAACTGGGCCGGTGGTGGCGAGTACGAGGTCAACGGCTCGGTGAAGGGGGGTGAGGACGCGATCGTGTTCGGCACCGGCCTGTCGCTGCAGAACATCCAGATGCGTCGCTCCTCGGCCAGCGGTGCCGGCAACGACCTGATCATTGCCCTGGTCAGCTATGACGCCGCCGGCAACGCGACCTTGACCGGTGATGAGCTGACCATCAAGGATTGGTTCGAATCCTCGCATCGCGTGGAGTGGCTGCGGTTTGCCGACGGTGAGGACATCCGCATCGGCGACATGACCTCGTACATCATCGGCACGGGTGGCTCGGATGTGATCCTGGGCACCTACGGCGCGGACTTCCTGTATGGCGGCGCCGGCGATGACGAGATCCGCGGTCTGGCCGGCAATGACTTCGGCAATGGTGGCTCGGGCGACGATTTCGTTGCTGGCGATGGCGACCAGGACTGGGTGATGGGCGGCTCCGGCAATGACCAGGTGCTGGGCGGCGCGGGCAATGACACGGTGTTTGGCGATGATGGCAATGACCGGGTGTATGGCGGTACGGGTTCGGACCTGGTGGTCGGCGGCCGTGGCAACGACGAAGTGGTGGGCGGCGAAGGCGATGATGTCTTCCGCTACCAGCGGGGTGATGGCGATGACATCGTCATGGACGACTATGTCGACAACTGGGATCTGGTCTGGGAAAAGGGCGCCTACGTAAACGGCTATGTGCGCAACGCCGATGGCACTGTCAGCAAGGACGGTGTGGTCTATTTCGACGGTTCCACCTGGATCAGCCACAACGACTGGAATGATGAGGCGCAGGTGCTGCGCCGGCACAAGGGCGCGCTCAATGGCCAGATTGCGCGCAACGCGGGTGTTGATTCGCTGGAGTTTGGCGTTGGCATCGACATCCAGGATGTGATGTTGCAGCGCGATGGCAATGACCTGCGCCTGGTGATCGGCCGCGATGGTGAGAAGGAGCGCCTCTCGGCGTCCAGTGACCGGATCACGATCAAGGACTGGTACGCACTCGGTGGATCGATCGAGAACATGGTGTTTGCCGCGACCGGCCGCCATGCGCTCACCGACATGACCCTGCTGGGGGGCGGCGATGGCAATGACACGATTACCGGAACGGCTGGCAAGGACTGGTTGACCGGCAACGGTGGCGATGACGTCATCGACGGTGGTGCGGGCAACGACTTGCTGATGGGCAACGAGGGCGACGATACGCTGCGTGGCGGTACGGGTGACGACATCCTGTACGGCGGCCAGGGCGATGATCTGCTACACGGCGGTGCCGGCGCGGACACCCTGTTCGGCGGCGGTGGCGTGGACATCGCGTCCTACGCGGGCAGTGCGGCGGTGCGCGTCTACCTGGAAGGCACGTTCGCCAATACCGGCGATGCCAAGGGCGACGCCTACAGCAGCATCGAAGGCATCGAGGGCGGCGCCGGCGCCGATCGCCTCGGCGGCAGCATCGGCGCGGATGTGCTGCGTGGTGGCGGTGGCGCGGATGCGCTGTACGGCGGTGAGGGCGACGATGCCTATGAGTACAACGTCGGCGACGGTAGTGATGTCATCTATGAAGGCGCCTTCTATCTGGATGAGGTGATGTCCAGCTCAGGGACGTTTGGATCAGCCTACACGGCGTCCTGGGAGTATCTGGGCCTTGGCGAGACAACGGCGGGCAACAAGCATCAGTATCGTTTGACGGTCAAGGAGATCGCATCCGGCACCGTTGTCTACCAGAGCGTGGACAAGGTGGACTTCCTGTTTGACGCCCCAGTGGCGAACGCGCCAGCCTCCACCACGTGGCCATCGGCGCAGGGGCAGTTCCGTTCGTCGACCTGGCGAAACGGGCCAAATGGGCAACAGATCGTGCGCGAAGTGTTCCAGGCCACCGACGGGGGCCTGGATACGCTGGTACTGGGAGCAGGGCTCAGCCTCTCAAATCTTCGGTTGGCGCTGAGCGGGACGACGCTCCAGGTGGATGTCTTCGCCGCACAGAACGGTACGATCAAGCTCGCCAATCACACGAATGCCCAGCGTCGCGTCGAGTTCATGCAGTTGAAGGACGGACTGGTGCTGGATCTGCGCCAGTTCCGCCAGCTTTCCCAAGGCGGTAGCGCGAGTGACGATGTATTGTTCGGGTCCGATGGCGCGGACACGCTTACGGGTCTTGCAGGTCACGACGTGCTGGCGGGTGGAGATGGCAATGACACGCTGCGGGGCGGCGACGGCGATGACACGCTGGAGGGCGGCGCCGGTGCCGACATCCTCGACGGCGGCAGCGATCGCATCAGCCTCGGCCAGGCCGCGGTGGCGGGTGAAGCCTATGGCGATACCGTCCGATATGTGACCTCCACTGCGTCGCTGGTGCTGGACCTGGCTGCGGGTACTCTGTCGGGCGGGCACGCCGATGGCGATACCCTGGTTGCAGTCAACGGCGTCAGCACGCTGGAGAACGTAGTTGGCAGCGACGGCTTCGCCGATACGATCAGTGGTGATTCACGCGCGAATCGCTTGATCGGGCTGGGTGGCAACGACTGGCTGGATGGGCGGGGCGACGACGACGTGCTCATCGGTGGTGACGGCAATGACACCCTGATGGGCGGCGACGGCAACGATGCGTTGTCCGGCGATGCCGGCGATGACCGACTTGAAGGTGGCGCGGGCAACGATGTGCTGGCCGGTGGCGCGGGTGCTGACGAGCTTTACGGTGGGCTGGGCGACGACCAGATCAGCGGCGATGTAGGCAACGACAAGGCCTGGGGCGGCGAGGGCAATGACACCCTGGGGGGCCAGGACGGAGACGATCAGCTCTACGGCGAGGCCGGCAACGATACCCTGGTGGGTGGCGCAGGCGACGACCTGCTGGATGGCGGCACCGGCAACGACACCCTGGCCGGTGAGGCCGGCCACGACCTGCTGCGGGGCGGTGATGGCAATGACACCTACCTGTTCGATCGGGAGGGTGGCAACGACCGCATCGAAGACGCACTGGGCGTCAATCGCATCGTGCTGCAGAACGTGGCCAACCACGAGGTCTGGCTGCAGAAGGTGGGCAACGATCTGCTGGTCAGCGTGATCGGAGGCAGCACCCGGATCACCATCGCGGGCTACTACTCCGGCGCCAGCCGGATCACCGAGATCGCGACCGGTGCAGGCTCGCTGTTCCTCGCCCACGCCGAGCCGCTGCTTGCGGCAATGGCGGCAGAGTCGGCGTCCGTGCCGGCCGGGATGTCCTCCAGCTTGCAGGGCCTGCTCGGCAGCTACTGGCAGAACTCGAGCAAGCCGGCACCGCTGGTCGAAACGCAGTACCTGGCCACCGATGAGGACGTGCCGCTCAATGGCAGCGTCAATGCCGTCGACCATGACGGGAACATCACCGGGTACACGGTGATCACCGCACCCGGTATGGGGACCGTTGCCCTCAATGCGGCCACGGGTGCCTGGGTCTATACGCCGGCGGCAGACCGCCACGGCACCGACCGCTTCGTGGTCCGGGTGACCGATGCCGACGGCAATACCGCCGACCAGATCGTCGATCTGGTGGTGCGCTCGGTCAACGACGCTCCCAGCGACATCCTCGCGCCGGGGCCGCTGGCGGTGGACGAGAACGCTGCCAACAATCTTTCGTTGGGCCGCTTTGGCCATGTCGACCGTGACGGCGCCGAGGACACAGCCACCTTTACCCTCGTCAATGACGGCGGTGGCCGCTTCCAGATTGCGGCCAATGGCACGCTGAGCGTTCGTGATGGCACCAAGCTGGACTATGAAACCGCCACCGCGCACACCATCCGGGTGCGCGTGACCGACGGTGCCGGCGCGTGGTTCGAGAAGGACTTCACGATCGACATACGCAACATCAACGAGGCGCCGTTCACGCCGACGCGGCCACCGAACACCGCGCCCGTACTGGCCGGTGAAAAGACGGGCGCCGGTACGCTGGTGGGCACCTTCGTGATCGGGGATCCTGACAAGACAACGCCGACCCTGCAGCTGGTGACCAACCCGGGCGGTCTGCTGGAGGTTGTGGGTAACCAGGTACGCGTGCGTGCGGGCGTTGCGATCGACTTCGAGACGCTGGCCGCCGCCCAGGGCGCGACCTTGGTCGATCTGGATGGCGACGGCATCAAGGAGGTGCTGCTGACCGCAAGCGTGAGGGCGTACGACGGCAGCCTGGCATCTGCTTCGACGCTCAGCTTCACCTATGCCATCGAAGACGAGAATGAAGCACCGACGGCGGTGGTGTTCGCGGCCACCACCACCAGCCTCAGCGAAACCGATCGGGTTCCCACCGGAACTGCGCTGCCGGCGATCCTGCTCGGCACGCTGTCGGCCACCGATCCAGACACCACGGCAGGCAGTGATTTCGCCACGATGGTGTACAGCGTGTCCGACAGCCGCTTCGAGATCATCAACGGCAACCAGCTGCGCCTGAAGGCCGGTGCGATCGTTGACTATGAAGCGGGAAGCAACGTCACCGTGACGGTCACCGCGACCGATCGCGGCGGCGCCGGGTTGAGCGTCAGCAAGCAGTTGGTCTTCACCGTGGTCAACCGCGATGACTACCTGTACGGCACTGCCGCTGGAGAAACGCTGGTCGGCCAGGCCAACCGGGACGTGATCCAGGGGCTCGGCGGCAACGACATCATCAACGGCGGCGGTGGCAACGACGACCTGTACGGCGGCGATGGCGATGACAATCTGCGCGGTGAGGCTGGCGACGACAAACTGTGGGGCGAGCTGGGTCGAGACACGCTGTACGGTGGCGCAGGCGTCGACGAGCTGCGTGGCGGTGATGGCGATGACAACCTGTATGGCGAAGACGGTGATGATCGCCTGTACGGCGACGCCGGCAATGACATCCTCGATGGCGGTGCCGGCAATGACCTGCTGGAAGGGGCCATCGGCAATGACACGCTGCGCGGCGGCGTCGGCAACGACATCCTGCGCGGTGGCGATGGCGACGATATCCTCGATGGCGGTGCCGGTGCCGACACCCTGTCCGGAGGCGCCGGTGTCGATACGCTGACCTATGCATCGGCAACGGCCGGCGTGGTGCTGAACCTGGCGACGGGAACCCATGGCGGCGCAGCGGCCGGTGACGTGCTTGAAGATGCATTCGAGCGGATCATCGGCAGTGCATTCAACGACACCATCACCGGTAGCGCGGGTGATGACTACATCGAGGGCGGTGCCGGCAATGACACGCTCTACGGTGGGGCCGGCAATGACACGCTCTATGGTGGTGACGGTGATGATCTGCTGGATGCGCAGGCCGGCAACGATACGCTGTATGGCGGCGCCGGCAGCGACATTCTGATCGGTGGCGATGACAGTGACGTCTATCTGATCGATCGCGATTCGGGTGCGGATGAGATCCGCAATTACGATTCCAGTGGCGACGACATCGACGTCATCGGCTACCGCGACATCAGTCGGAATGATCTGTGGTTCAGCCGCACCGGCGATGACCTGGTGATCTCGGTGATCGGTACCAGCGTGGTGACCACGATCAAGGGCTGGTACACCACCACCAACGCCAATGATCGCGCCAACTACAAGATCGATTTCTTCCTGGCCGGCGAGCACGCCAGCAGCACGATCAATGCAGAGGCACTGGTCGCGCTGATGGCCGGCCGCACCAAGCCCGTCACGGTCGCGGCCTATCAGGCATTGCATGCCGACGGCACGTTCGAGAACCAGTGGCGGCACTATTGGGATGGCAACGGCCTGCCGTCGATCAGCATCGTACCGGATCAGTCGATCAACGAGGATGGCCAGGTCGCCCTGCAGTTCACCGTCGGTGATGACCTGACCCCGGCATCCGGGGTCACCGTGCGTGCCGTGGCGGTGGATGCGACTGACCTCACGACGGTGGTTGCCTGGATGAATACTCCGACCATCACTGCGGGAGCCAACGGCGAGCGCACGGTGACGCTGGTGCCGAAGGGCAACACCAGCGGACGCGTTGCGATCAAGCTGATCGCAACCGATGCCGGTGGGCTGGTGACCGAGCGCGTGTTCTTCATGAATGTGGCGCCGGTAGTGGACGCGCCGGTGATTACCCGTGCCGTGCAGGTCGGCAAGACGCTTGATGGCGGAACGCTGACGCTGGACGTGCAGGCTGCCCTCACCGACACCGACGGGTCGGAAACGCTGGAGATCCGCATCTCCAACCTTCCGACCGGGCTGACCCTGAACAAGGGAACGAACCTGGGCAACGGCGTGTGGTCGCTGACGCCGGCGCAGCTGGCCGGTCTGGCGCTGGTCGGCCCGGCCACGTGGTCGGCCGATCTGACCGGCACTGCGGCGCTGACCGTGACCGCCATCGCCAAGGAGACCGCCACCGGCCTGACCAGCAGCAAGACGCAGACCCTGTCGGTCTCCATCAACGCGCGTCCGACCGACATCACGGTCGACCGCGCGTTGAGCACGGTCGAATCCACGGCGGATGCGCCGGTGGCCAATGGCACGGTGCTGGGCAACTTCGCCCGCGTCGACGCGGACAACGATGGCTTCACCTTCAGCCTGACCGACAATGCCGGTGGCCGCTTTGCGATTTCCGCGGCGGGTGTACTGACGGTGGCCAATGCCAGCCTGCTCGACTACGAGACCAACACATCGCATCAGATCGTGGTGCGCGTGACCGACGCCGGTGGCCTCACCCGCGACAAGACCTTCACCGTGGCGGTGACCAACGTCGATGAAGCTCCGGCGATACCGACCGTGTCCAGCCAGCCGGTGGCCATCGCTGCCGAAAATGCCGCGTTGGGCGGTGTGGTGATTGCCAACCTGGCTTCCAGCGGCGGCAATGGCAGCTACAGCTATGTGCTGGAGGGAGACTCGCGCGGCTGGTTCACCCTGGTCGGTAACCAGCTGAAGTTCCGTGACGGCCTGGTGCTGGATTTCGAGGCGCTGAAGGCCGCCGGCATGACACTGAGCGATGCTGACAGCGATGGCCGCCAGGAGGTGGTGTACTCGGTGTCGGTGAAAGCGGTATCCGGTGGATTGACCTCGGCAGGTGCGCGCACCATTACCGTGCGCCTGGAGGACGTCAACGACGCGCCTCATGGTATCACTGCCGACCGCTCGCTCAGCATTGCCGAGAACACGGGCAACGGCACCGAGGTCGGCAGGTTCAGCGGCCAGGACCAAGATGCCACCGACGGCCTGACCTTCACCCTGGTCAACAATGCCGGCGGCCGCTTTGCCATCACTGCTGCTGGTGTACTGAGCGTCGCCAATGGTGGGCTGCTGGACTACGAGGCAGCCACTTCGCATGCAATTACAGTGAGGGTGACCGACACCCACGGCGCGACCCGCGACCAAGTGTTCCAAGTGGGCGTGTCCAACGTCAACGAAGCACCACGAACGCCGGACGTCGTGCAGCACGTGGCCCTCACCTCCGAGAACACCGGCGTGTCCGGGCAGGTGGTAGCCACGCTGTCCTCGTCTGATCCGGACGGGACCACACCCTCGTATCAGATCATCAACGACCCCTTTGCCTGGTTCGTCATTTCCGGAAACCAGCTCAAGTACAACGTCAGCGGCTTCGATTTCGAAGCGGTTGCACCGTACCTGCAGCTGATTGACGGCGACGGCGACGGCCAGCTGGAGGCTTACTACAACGTCACGGTCCGTGCCACGGATGGTGCGCTGGTGTCGGGCAACCGCGAGATCACGGTACGCATCGAAGACGTCAACGAAGCGCCGACAACCTGGGGCCAGAGCCTGACGCTGGCTGAATCGTCGCCGGGTGCAGGGCAGACCGTGTTCCAGTTCACCAACTGGTCCGACCCCGACAGCCAGTGGTACAACCGCGACCACCGTTTTGCCATTACCGGCGGCGCCAGCAATCTGTTCGGCATCAATGCCACCACCGGGCAGATCGCATTGCACGGGCAGCTGGACTATGAAACCGCACAGAGCCACCAGATCCAGGTGACCGTCACCGATCGCGGGGGCCTGTCCAGCAGTACCTGGGTGACGATCAATGTGCAGAACGTCAATGAGCGGCCGACGATCGCGACCTGGCAGGATGGAAATTTCTACCAGGTGCTTGCTGCGAATGACCAGGAGGACTTCTACGCCATCATGCATGTCACCAGTGCAGTGGAGTTCACTGGCGTCTCCGGCCAGTATTGGGATACTTACTCGGGTGACACCTACACGTTCGATGGAGGTACCACAACGCGCGGTATCTCGGGTGATGGTTTCCTGACTCCTTACGGAAGCAACATCTTCGATTCGCGCATTGTGGGCCGTGGCGGCCGCCGAACGGAGACATCTGGGGACTGGGGCGATCCGCGAGGTAGCGGCGCGGGCTACTTCCAGGAGACCTACTACGACACATGGTATGAGATCGTCGTCCAAGCGGTGGATTCTGCAGGCCTGTGGAGTGATCCTTTGAAGTTTGTCGTCAACCAGTGGGGCGGGCGCCTGGGCCCAGTCGTACTTGATTTGGATGGCGACGGCGTCGAGACCGTGGGCTGGGCGCAAAGCGCCACGCGCTTCGACATGAATGGTGATGGCGTGCGTGACCTGACAGGCTGGGTCGGGCCACACGATGGCCTGCTTGTCCTGGACCGCAACCGCAACGGCACGATCGATTCCGGCGCCGAAATCTCGTTCACGATGGATCTGGAGGGGGCCCATTCCGACCTTGAAGGCCTGGCTGCCTATGACAGCAATGGTGACCGGCGCCTGGATGCCAACGACGCTCGCTTTGCAGAGTTCCAGGTCTGGCGCGACGCGAACCGCGATGGCATCAGCCAGGTCGGTGAACTGTTGACGTTGCAACAGGCGGGCGTGGCGTCGATCAATCTTGATGCGCGCCGCACCGGGCAGATGCCCGGTACATCGCCGGACAACACCACCTACGCCAACGGTCAGTACACCCGTACCGATGGCACCCAGGCGGCCTTGTCGGACATGTTCTTCGCATTTGGAGAGCGGGAGGAGGACGCTGACGGGGACGGCTTGAATCTCAACGCTGGCGCCGGCAAGGGCGGACGTGACCTGGGCAGCGGTGATGCCGCCTCCGGCCGGGTCAACCGCCGAGGCGGCGATCCACGCTTCGCGCCTGCAGCTGACCTGTCGCAGGCCCCGGCGGAACTGGCGGCGGCAGAATCCCGGGATCGCTTCGGTGGCGTTGAGCCCACCGCCGCCGAGCGTATGCAGCAATCGGCTCGGTCGGAACAGCGTGCCCCCATCGACGAAAGCATTCCGTCCGGCCCGGCTACACAGCGCTCAGCCTTGCATGACAATCTGGCGCTGGCGCAGAAGAAGCGCTTCCAGATGATCGAAGCGATGTCCACGTTCGACGCCCAGCCCTATGCCCAGGGCATCAGCACGGCCGCGCGCGATCCGGCCACCATGGAACTGTTGACCGCCATTCCCGACTACAGGATTTCCCGTTCATGATCACTTCCACGACAGACACCGCCGCCGCCGAAGGGGCACCGCGCACTGTTGCCGAGGCTCTGGGCCAGATCGTCTGGCTGCTTTCGCAATCGCCGCTGCACCGTGAGATGCAGCTCAAGGACCTGGAATGGTCGTTCATGCCGCCGCTGCTGAAGGAGCAGTTCCGGGTGTTCCGTTTCGGCACACTGCCGCCGCTGCCGGGCATGCAGGAAGCCGGTGCGGCCTTCGCCGGGTTGACCCAGCAGGCGCTGGAGCAGCTGCCGCTGGGCGTTGCGATCTGGGCGAACCTGTCCGAGCAGGCCGAGCAGAAGCTGGAGCAGGGCGAGCGGCTGGAACTGGACGACTGGAACAGTGGCGATCGCCTGTGGCTGATCGAGTTCATCACCCCCTTCGCCCAGCCCGGCAACGGCCTGGCCGAGGCCATGCTGGGCGATCTGCTGACCGGGCCGTTCGCGGGGCGCAGCCTGTCCATGCACCGGACCGATCCGGCCACCGGCCGGCGTGACAAGGTGACCCTGGGCGGCGTGCCGTCGCAGGCGGCCTGATCCGGGAAGGGTGAACGTCCGCCCCGGCCGCCACTCTGGCGGTCGGGGGAACAGCGGCAAGCCCGGTGGGCTGGGGCTCGATGATAGAATGCCGGGTTTCTGGCAGTGCCCACCCATGGGCGGCCGGGTATCGGCAACTCCGGCTGTGTGCTATGACAGGCACCAGCCCCCGGACAATGGAATCACTTACCTATGGCGCGCGGCATCAACAAAGTCATCCTGGTCGGCAACCTCGGCAACGACCCGGACGTGAAGTACACCCAGGGTGGCATGGCGATCACCCGCATCAGCCTGGCCACCACCAGCGTCCGCAAGGACAAGGATGGCAACCAGCAGGAACGTACCGAATGGCACCGCGTGGTGTTCTTCGGCAAGCTCGGCGAAATCGCCGGCGAGTACCTGCGCAAGGGCAGCTCGGTGTATGTCGAAGGCAGCCTGCGCTACGACAAGTACACCGGCCAGGACGGCGTGGAGAAGTACTCCACCGACATCATCGCCGACGAGATGCAGATGCTGGGCGGCCGCGGTGAAGGCGGCGGTGGTGGTGGTGGTGGCGGCAATTACGGCGGCGGTGAGCGCCCGCAGCGCCAGCAGGCGCCGCGCCAGGAGTACGGCGGCGGCGGCGGCGGTGGCCAGCGCGGAGGCCAGGGTGGTGGCTATGGCAACCAGGGCGGCAACCAGGGCGGCGGCTACGGCAACCAGGGTGGCAACCAGCGCCCGCAGCCGCAGCAGGCGCCGCCGATGGACGACTTCGCTGATGACGATATTCCGTTCTGATCGAACGGTCGCCTGCAGCAGAAAAGAAAGCCCCGCGATGCGGGGCTTTTCTTTTTCCGGAATCCATTCGGAGTTGTGCCCCGCAGCATCGGTTTTCGTGCACCGCGACTTGCAAACAGACAATTTCCTCCCCTATGGTGCAATCGATTGCATTGCTGTGAATCGTTGCGTTTGATACCGGTTGGGAGGCCGGCAGGTGGATGTCCATCCATTCGATCAGACCGGCCCCGGCGACGGGCCTCACGCGGCGCGATGCGCTGCGTCTCGCAGTTGCCGGCAGCATTGGCTTGGGGGCGGCAGGCATGCTCCCCGCATTCGCCGCCACTGCGCAACTCAAGGGCAACCTGAAGCATTCCGTCGCCCGCTGGACCTTCCCGCAGCTGTCGGTCGCCCAGCTCTGCACGACAGTGAAGGACATCGGTTTTGCCGCGATCGACCTGGTCGGTCCGGAGGACTGGCCGACGCTGAAGGCCAACGGCGTGTACAGCTCGATGTGCAACGGCGCGGAGCTGGGCCTGACCAAGGGCTTTGCTGGCCGCCAGTTCCATGACCAGTTGGTGGAACGCTACACGCGGCACATCGATCTGGTCGCCGATGCCGGTTATCGCAACCTGATCTGCTTCTCCGGCAACCGCAACGGCATGGACCCGAAGGAAGGTCTGGCCAATGCAGAGGCCGGCCTCAAGCGCATCCTCGGGCACGCCGAGAAGCGCGGTGTGGTGCTGGTGATGGAGCTGTTGAACTCCAAGGTCGATCATCGCGACTACCTGTGCGACCACTCCGCATGGGGTGTGGAGCTGTGCCAGCGGCTCGGCTCGGACAACTTCGGCCTGCTCTACGACATCTACCACATGCAGATCATGGAAGGCGACATCATCGCCACCATCGGCAAGCATCATGCCTGCTTCAAGCATTACCACACCGCGGGCGTGCCCGGCCGGAACGAGATCGGAGACCAGCAGGAGCTCCACTATCCGGCCATCTGCCGCGCAATCCGCGACACCGGTTTCAAGGGATATCTGGCGCAGGAGTTCATGCCTGCAGCGCCCGATCCCGTTGGCTCATTGCGCGAGGCAATCCGCCTCTGCGACGTCTGAAACGATATCCACCCAGGTGAGAAACCCATGGCAGATAATCACTACGACGCCATTGTTGTTGGCTCGGGAATCAGTGGCGGTTGGGCAGCGAAGGAGCTGACCGAAAAGGGCCTGAAGGTCCTGATGCTGGAACGCGGACGCAACATCGAGCACGTCAAGGACTACGTCAATGCGATGAAGGAGGCATGGGATTTCCCGCATCGAAACCGGCCCACCCAGGCGATGAAAGCCGATTTCCCGGTGCTGATGCGCGACTACGGGCTGGCCGAAAACCTGGAAGGAATGTGGGCCAACGAGCAGGACTCGCCCTACGTCGAGACCAAGCGCTTCGACTGGTTCCGTGGTTACCACGTCGGCGGCCGCTCATTGTTATGGGGCCGGCAGAGCTATCGCTTCTCCGACCTGGACTTCGAGGCGAACCTCAAGGACGGCATCGCGGCCGATTGGCCGATCCGCTACGCCGATATCGCGCCGTGGTACGACCATGTGGAGAAGTTCGCCGGTATTGCTGGTACGCGTGAAGGGCTGGACGTGTTGCCGGATGGCGAGTTCCTGCCGCCTATCCCATTGAACATCGTCGAGAAGGACGTGGCCGCACGGATCAAAAAGGCATTCGGCGGCACCCGGCACATGATCCACTCGCGCACTGCCAACATCACCAAGCCCATGCCCGAGCAGGGCCGCGTCAACTGCCAGTACCGCAACAAGTGCATCCTGGGTTGCCCCTTCGGCGCTTACTTTTCCACCCAGGCAGCGACACTGCCGGCGGCGATGAAGACCGGCAACCTGACCTTGCGGCCGTTCTCGATCGTCAAGGAAGTGCTCTACGACAAGGACCGCAAGCGTGCCCGCGGCGTGGAGGTCATCGACGCCGAGACCGGCCAGACCTACCAGTACACCGCCAAGGTCATCTTCCTCAACGCCTCGTCGTTCAACTCGACGTGGCTGTTGATGAACTCGGCCACCGATGTCTGGGACGGCGGGCTGGGCTCCTCGTCGGGCGAGTTGGGGCACAACGTGATGGACCATCATTTCGGTGCGGGTGCCTCCGGCCGCGTCGAGGGATACGAAGACAAGTACTACTTCGGCCGTCGTCCGTGCGGTTTCTACATTCCGCGGTTCCGCAACGTCGCGGCCGACAAACGCGGCTACCTGCGCGGCTTCGGCTACCAGGGCGGTGCCAGCCGCACGGGGTGGTCGCGCGAGATCGCCGAGCTCAACATCGGTGCCGACCTTAAGGAAGCGCTGACCGTGCCGGGCGACTGGCGTATCGGCATGACCGGCTTCGGCGAAATGCTGCCGCACCACGACAATACGATCCGCTTGGACCGGGAGCGCAAGGACAAGTGGGGGCTGCCGGTACTGGCGATGGACGTTGCCATGCGCGCCAACGAACTGGCGATGCGCAAGGACATGGCCGCCGATGCCGCAGAGATGCTGGAAGCGGCCGGCGTCAAGGACGTGAAGATGCATGACAACGACTATGCCCCGGGCAAGGGCATCCACGAGATGGGAACCGCGCGGATGGGACGTGATCGGAAGAGCTCGGTGCTGAACCAGCACAACCAGGTCTGGGATGCGCCCAACGTGTATGTCACCGACGGTGCCTGCATGACCTCCAGCGCCTGCGTGAATCCTTCGCTGACCTACATGGCGCTGACGGCCCGGGCCGCCGACCATGCGGTGCGCGAACTGAAAGCGGGGAACCTCTGATGGATCGCCGTGAACTGTTGAAAATGATCGTCGCCGCCACCGGTGCGGCCATGGTCGGCCTGCCTGCGCTCGTGCAGGGGCAGGCCCCGGCCGCCACTGCGAAGATCCATTTCTCCGACGCCGATGTCGGCACGCTGGACGAGATAGCCGAGACCATCCTGCCGCGGACCCGGACGCCAGGCGCGAAGGATGCCGGCGCCGGACTGTTCATGGCGACGTTCGTCAGCGACTGCTATACCGCCCGACAGCAGGCGACGTTCCGCGCCGGGCTGGCCGATATCGACAAGCGCGCGGGTGGCCGGTTCGTATCGCTCACACCGGTAGCCCGCACCGAATTGCTGCGCACGCTCGATGCGGAAGCCAAGGCACGTCATGCCGATGTGACCGAAACCGGTACGCCTGAAGAGGGCGAGGCGATGCCACACTACTTCACGATGCTCAAGCAGCTGGCCATCTTCGGATTCTTTACCTCCAAAGTCGGCGCGACCGGGGTGCTGCAGTACGTTGCGGTGCCGGGGCGCTACGATGGCGACCTCGCCTATGTTCCCGGCACGCCGGCGTGGGGGACCAGCTGATGGAGCGCAAAAGGATGATCAAGCCGCTGCTGATCGCGGTGACCGTGCTGGTTGCCGCACCCGCCTTCGCGCAGAACGGTGCCGACGCTGCACGCGATCCGAAGAAGACCGAGGTGTGGACGCCGGTGCCTGCGACCGTGGCCACGCCGCCAGGCAGGGCCCCGTCCGACGCAATCGTGCTGTTCGATGGCAAGGATGTCTCCGCGTGGGAGGCGGAGCAGGGCGGACGCGTGCCCTGGAAGGTTGCCGATGGCGCCATGACCGTCGTGCCCGGCAGCAAGGGTATTCGCACCAGGCAACGCTTCTGCGATGTCCAACTGCATGTCGAGTGGCGCACACCCGCCGACACGAAGGGCTTCGACGGACAGAACCGGGGCAACAGCGGCATCTTCCTGCAGGAGCTGTATGAGCTGCAGGTGCTCGACAGCTACAACAACCCGACCTATGCCAACGGCCAGGCAGGCTCGGTCTACAAACAGGCGATGCCGTTGGTGAACGTCTCGCGCGCACCGGGTGAGTGGCAGGCCTACGACATCCTCTGGAAAGCACCGCGCTTCTCGGCGGGCGGCGGCCTTGCGTCGCCCGCGCGCATCACGGTGCTGCACAACGGCGTGCTGGTGCAGGACGACACCGTGCTGGCAGGCAAGACCGAATACATCGGTGCGCCTTCCTACGCGCCACATGGGTGTGCGCCGCTCTACCTGCAGGAGCACGACTCCAGGGTCAGCTACCGCAACATCTGGGTGCGCGAGCTGTAGTGGCACGCGGCCGGCGTGGTTGCCGGCCGCTTACTTCGCCAGGTAGCTGGCGATGTCATCGATTTCCTGCTGCGACAGCTGGGAGAAGGGCGGCATCAGCCCGCCGCCCTTGCTGATCTTTTCCTTGATCTGCGCGGGTGCCATGCGCTTGCCGATATCGGTGAGCGCCGGGAATGCGCCCGGCATGCCCGCGCGATCCGCACCATGGCAGGCCACGCAGTTCGCGGTGTAGAGCTTTGCACCGGCGGCCGGGTCATCCTTGCACCATGCTGCTGTCGCAAGGCTCATGCCGCCCAGGGCCACGGCCATTGCCAGGATCATTTTCATGTGGGGACTCCTTGATGCGTCAGCGCTGCGCACGGGCGGGCACGTTGGCGAGCAGGTGTTCACGCAGGTAATCCGCGCCGGTCTGGATGACCTTGGCCGGATCGCGTGGCTGGTCGTGCTCGATGATGTACCAGTGCACGCCAGCGGCCGCAGCAGCAGGCAGGATCGCGTTCCAGTCCAGCACGCCCTGGCCCACCGCAGCGAATCCGCCTTCGTCTTCGGCCTGGTCCTTCGGCGCATTGTCCTTGGCATGCACGGCGAACATGTGGCCGCGGAATTTTCCCAGCATCACCGCCGGATCCAAGCCCGCACGCGCGACCCAGGCCAGGTCCAGCTCGGTCTGCAGGTCGGGGCCGGCCGCGGCGAACAGCAGTTCCAGGCCCGTCCTGCCGTTGAAGTCGACCAGCTCGAAGTCGTGGTTGTGGTAGGCCAGACGCATGCCCTTGGCCCGCACCTGCTTGGCGATACCTCCCAGTTCCTGGCCCAGCGCGATCCAGCCCGCCGCGTCGGCCGGGCGATCCTTCTTGTCCAGGTATGGCACCACAAGCGTCGTGTTGCCGATTGATCGGTTGAAGGCGATCACACCGTCCAGGTTGCTGCGCAACTCGGCCAACGGCACGTGCGATGAGATCGCCTTGATCGAATACCGGTCCAGCAGCTGCTTGAGTTCCGTCGCGCTGGTGTTCTGGGTGCCGACAGTCTCCACCGCATGGACGCCTGCGTCGTGGACGATCTTCAACTGCCGCTCGAGCGAGCCGGCATCGCGCAAAGTGTACATCTGCACCGCGATCGGCTGCTGCGTGCTGGCGGCTTCGACTGAAAAAGCGGGCAGGGCAGTGAGCAGCAGGATGAGACTTGCAGTTCTACGGACAAGGGCTTTCATCAACAGATCCTCCCGGGTTCCAACCGATGGTGGTCCAGGCGCGCGACCTGGCCGATGCAATGACACGATCGACGATCTGCGCCGAGCGCAGCCCATCTTCGAAGGTCGGCAGTCCCTGCGGGCGCTCGCCGTTGATGGCGCGATAGGTGTCGGCAACAAATGCTTCGAAACACTGCGCGTAGCCCTGCGCGTGACCGGCCGGCAACACCGACAGCCGGCGTTGCTCGGCACTGCCGGCGCCGGGCCCACGCACGAAGATTTCCTCGCGCTGGTCGGGCAGGCCGATCCACAGCCGCTCGGCGTCTTCCTGGTTGAAAGCCACGCTGGCGTTGGCGCCGTCGATCTCGAACCAGAGGCGATTGCGGCGTCCGGCCGAGACCTGGCTGACCGTCAGCGACGCCAGCGTACCGGCGCCGGTTCTGAACATTGCCGCCGCCACATCCTCGCTCGTCACCGCCTGCATCGGGCTGCCCCCCGTCGGCGTGCTGAAGCTCTGGCCGGTGTCGGTGCCACGTTCGGCGATCACGGTATCGAACGCGGCGCTGACTTCGGTGAAGCGCTCGCCGCTGACCCATTCCACCAGGTCGCACCAGTGTGAGCCGATGTCGGCGAACACGCGCGATGCGCCACCCAGCGCCGGGTCCACGCGCCAGTTGTTGCTGGCAGGGTCCAGCAGCCAGTCCTGCAGGTAGCTGCCGTGGATCAGATGCAGCGGCCCCAGATCGCCTTGGGCGATGCGTGCGCGCGCCTCGCGCACCACCGGGTGGTAGCGGTAGACGAAGGGCACCGTAGCAACCAGTCCGGTCGACGCGGCCAAACCTGCCAGCGCCTGCGCATCTTCCAGCGTGGTGGCCAGCGGCTTCTCGCAGATCACGTGCTTGCCGGCTTCCAGCGCAGACTGCGCCATCGAGCGGTGCAGATGGTTGGGCGTGCAGACGTGTACGACCTGCACCTGCGGATCGACGACCACCTCCTCGATGTTCCGGTAGGCGCGCGGCACATTCCACGACTGCGCTGCCTCACGCGCGCGCTGCGGTGACGAGGCCGCCACGCCGCATACCTCGGCACCAGCCAGCAATGCCGCACGGCGATGCACGGTACCGATCATGCCGGCGCCGATGATGGCGATTCCAAGCTTTGGCATCGGCTGCGGTCCTCAAGGCGTGGAAGGTGTGGCCGCGGCGGCAGGCCGCTCGCGGAACAGCAGCAGGAAGGCGACCAGCACGACCAGTGCAACGCCGGCCGGGAACAGCCAGATCTTCTGCCAGTCCGGCCCTGCGGCCGTCGTGTAGTGCTCGACCACCGCGCCGGACAGGAAGGTGCCGATCAACATGCCCACGCCGTAGGTGGCCAGGGTGATGAAGCCCTGCGCGCTGCTGCGTGCATCAGGGCCGGCATGCGCATCGGTGTAGATCTGGCCGGTGACGAAGAAGAAGTCGTAGCAGATGCCGTGCAGCACGATGCCGATCACCAGCAGCGAGAAGCCGCCACCCGCATCGCCGAAGGCGAACATGACGTAGCGAACCACCCACGCGGCCATGCCGACCGCCAGCATCGTCTTCACCCCCAGCCGCACGAACAGCAACGGCATTGCCAGCATCAGCAGCACTTCGGAGACCTGGCCCAGCGATTGCAGGCCGGCCGCGCCGCGCACGCCCAGGTCGTTGAGATATGGGTTGGTGAAGTTGTAGTAGAACGACAGAGGGATGCAGATGGCGATGGATGCCAGGAAGAACACCAGGTAGGCGCGCGACTTCAGCAGCCGCAGCGAGTCCAGCCCCAGGATCTGCCCCAGCCCAGCGTCACGCTGCTGTGCCAGAGGCGGCGTATGCGGCAGGGTGAACGCGTACAGGCCCAGCGCCAGCGAGGCCATCGCCGCCATCTGGAACGTGAGCTCCAGACGATGCGCCTGTTCCCAGCCCAGCCAGCCGATCAGCACGCCTGCCACGATCCAGCCGATGCTGCCGGCCACCCGCACCAGCGGGAACTGTTTCTCGGGCGACTGCATGTGCCGCATCGCCACGCTGTTGGCCAGCGCCAGCGTGGGCATGAACAGCAGCATGTAGCCCATGACGTACGCCGAGAACATGCTGAAGCTGGTGGCCGTGGACGCCAGCCACATCAGCACAGCGCCGGCCAGGTGCAGCACCGCGAGGATGCGCTGCGCGGCGAAGTAGCGATCGGCGATCAGGCCGACCAGGAAGGGCGCGACGATGGCGCCGATGGACTGGCTGAGGAAGGCCGTTGCCACCTGGCTGGCGCTGGCCTGCAGCGGGCCCTGCACCAGGTACGTCCCCAGGGTGACGAACCAGGCCCCCCAGGTGAAGAACTGCAGAAACATCATCGCGCCCAAGCGCGACATGGTGTGCGTCATGGCTTGCCCTCCCGGGGCGGTAATGGCTCAGATCCCCAGCATGCGGCGCAGTGAGTGTGGGGCCGTGCCGCTGTCGGCGAAATCATCGAAGGCACGCTCGGTTACCCGGATGATGTGGTCGCGGATGAACGCGGCACCTTCGCGTGCGCCGTCCTCGGGGTGCTTCAGGCAGCACTCCCACTCCAGCACCGCCCAGCCCGGGAAGTCGTACTGCGCGAATTTCGAGAAGATCGCCTTGAAGTCGACCTGGCCGTCGCCGAGCGAACGGAACCGCCCCGGACGATCAATCCAGTCCTGGTAGCCGCCATAGACACCACTGCGCGCGCTTGCGTGATACTCCGCGTCCTTGACGTGGAAGATGCCGATGCGATCGTGATAGCGGTCAATGAAACCCAGGTAGTCCATCTGCTGCAGCAGCAGGTGGCTGGGGTCGTAGAGGATCTTCGCGCGTGGGTGCTGATCCACCACATCGAGGAAGCGCTCGAAGGTCGCGCCGTCATGCAGGTCTTCGCCCGGATGGATCTCGAAGCACAGGTCCACGCCGCAGGCGTCGAAGGCATCCAGGATGGGGCGCCAGCGGCGGCCGAGTTCGGCGAAGGCTTCTTCCACCAGCCCCGGTGGACGCTGCGGCCAGGGATAGAAATAGGGCCAGGCCAGTGCGCCGGAGAACGTGGCATGCGCGGTCAACCCCAGGCGCTGGCTGGCCTTGGCGGCCAGCAGCAGCTGCTGCTCCGCCCAGGCCTGGCGGGCGGCCGGGTCGCCGCGCTTGTCTGCCGGCGCGAAACCGTCGAACAGGCTGTCGTAGGCGGGGTGGACGGCAACCAGCTGCCCTTGCAGGTGGGTGGACAGCTCGGTGATCTGCAGGCCATGCCCGCCCAGCATGCCAGCGAGGTCGTCGCAGTAAGCCTGGCTGCGCGCGGCCTCGGCCAGATCGAACAGGTGGGGCGCGCTGGTCGGTACTTGTAGGCCAGAATAGCCCAGCGCCGAGGCCCATCCGGCCAGCGTGTCCAGTCGATCAAAGGGAGGTGTGTCGCCAATGAACTGCGCCAGGAACAGCGCTGGACCCTTGAGCGTCTTCAAGATGATTCGCCCTGATGCAATCGATTGCATTACCCTAGCATGGGCCTCCTGCAGACCCGTTGTGCACTGCACAGCGGCTGGAACAACGTAACGCCATGGCAACCATCTATGACATCGCAAAGCACGTTGGCGTTTCCGCTGGCACGGTGTCGCGTGCGCTTTCGCGGCCGGACAAGGTGCTGCCGGCCACCCGCACGCGCATCGAACAGGCGGCCGCTGCCTTGGGCTATGTGCCCAACACGGTCGCCCGGACGCTGAAGACCCAGCGCAGCGGCAAGATCCTGGTCACCGTCCCGGACATCGCCAATCCATTCTTCGCGCAGATCCTGCAGGGCGCGGAGGACGCGGCGCAGGCGGTCGGTTACGCCGTGCTGCTGGGCGATACCCAGAATCTGCCCGAGCGCGAGGAGCGCTACGCGCAGATGCTCCGGCGCAACGAGGCCGACGGCCTGATCGTGCTGGGGCACCGCCTGCCGCCGACGGCCCACGAGATTGTCCAGCAGCGGGGCACCGCTGCACCGGTGGTCAATGGCTGCGAATTCGATCCCGCGCTGGGCATCCCCAGCGTGCACATCGACAACGCGGCCGGCGCGCGCGCGGTGATGGACCATCTGTATGGACTGGGGCACGAGCGCATCGCCGTGGTCGGCGGACCGTCCGACAATCCGCTGCACCAGCAACGGATGGAAGGGGTCCGGGCCGCCGCCAAGGCGCGTGGCCGCCTGCGCCAGCTGGGCATCGTGCCGGGCGACTTTTCCCTGCAGTCCGGCCATGCGGCTGCGCAGGGGCTGTTGGCCTCGGCCGCCGCGCCGACGGCGATTTTCTGCTTCAGCGACCAGATGGCGCTGGGTGCCCTGGCGGCCTGCCGGGATCTGGGCATCCGCGTGCCGGATGACCTGTCCATCGTCGGCTTTGACGATCTGGCATCGTCGCGTTACCTCACGCCGCCGCTGACCACCATCCGGCAGCCCATGCGCGAGATCGGTGAGCGCGCGGTCAGCCTGCTGCTCGCCATCATCGAGCAGGTCGATGTGCCGCTGCAGCAGACGCTGGAGTTCAGCCTGATGCTGCGCGGCTCGACGGCTGCACCCAGGAACGGCTGAGGGCGGTGCGGGGCAATGGACGTGCGGCCGCCGGCCCGCGCCGTTGCAGCCAGCAACCTTTGATCCGGAATTGACGCGAAGCTGTCAGACTCGGCACAGGCAGCCCGCCAGGCTGCCAGGGGGGAACGTGCGATCGCTCAAGGGGGTCGGCCATGCCGTTCTTGATTGACGCGACGGAAGTCGCAGTCGAGGGCATCGGCGCGGCGCGGCGCATCGGCTGGATGCGCTTCGTCGGCAATGGGCTGGGGGCGATCCCCATCGCTTCGATCATTCTCGAACGCCAGGATGGCGCCTGGGCGTGGGTACTGTTGCTGCTCAACGCGTTGGCGTGGCCGGCGCTTGCACTGCTGCTGACCCACCGATCCCGCCAGCCCGCAGTGGTCCAGTTCCGCTGCATGGTGGCCGACTCCTTCTTCGGCGGCGGCTGGATCGCCTTCATGGCGCTGAGCGCGGTCCCCAGTGCGTTGTTCGCCGCGCTGCCGGTCGCCGACAAGATCGCTGCCGGTGGCGTGCGGTTGGCGATGCGGGCGACGCTGGCACTGGTGCTGGGCTTTCTGCTCAGCTGGTGGGCGCTTGGATTTCCCTACCAGCCCATCTCCTCGCAGCGCACGATCGTGCTGAGCGTGCCGTTCCTGTTCGTATATGGCATCGGGCTGAGCATCCTGAGCTGGCAACTGGCACGCCGGGTCAAATCACAGAACCGCCAGCTGCAGCGGCTGAGCCGGATGGATCCACTGGTGGAGCTGGCCAACCGTGGCTTTCTGATCCTTCGCGCGCAGCAGGTGCTGGACAAGGCGCAGGGACAGGGTGGATTCGCCTGCCTGCTGATGCTCGACGTTGACGACTTCAAGCGCATCAACGATTCACATGGGCACCGGGCCGGGGATGAGGTGTTGCGGCAGATCGCCGCCACCTTGCGCGAATTCGCGCGCCCGGGCGACATACCGGCACGGTTGGGTGGCGACGAATTCGTGGTGCTGCTGCGTGATTGCACAACGCGTGATGCGATGCATGTGGCCGAGCGGATCCGGCTGCATCTGCTCGAAGCGGCAAGGCAGGTGGCACCGGGCGTGGAGTTCAGTGTCAGCATCGGTATCGCGGCGACGCCGGGCCAGGGCACCGTGGAAGACTGGTTGGCCACGGCCGACAAGGCTCTCTATCACGCCAAGCGCCAAGGCAAGAATACGGCCAGCTGGGCGGACTGATATACGGCACCGCACGCCGTGCGCATGCGGGTATCAGAGCGCTCGTTCCCAGACCTGGCCGAGCAGATCGTGGCCAAAGCTGTGGTGGGGTTCTTCCTGCACCAGCTGGAAGCCTGCGCGTTCGTACAGGCGCCGGGCATCGGCCAGCACGCTGTTGGTCCAGAGCGTCATCCGCGTATAGCCGGCGGACGCCGCAAACGCGATGCACTCTTCCACCAACCGGGCGCCGATGCCCATGCCGCGCGCGGTGGCATCCACATAGAGCAGGCGCAGCTTGGCGGTGCTGTCGTCCTGCCTGACCACGAACACCGAGCCCACCATGTCGCCGTCCTTCTCGGCGATCCAGCAGCGTTCACGCGCCGGGTCCAGTTCGCGCAGGTACCTGGCAACGATCTCCGACACCAGCGCTTCGTACTCCGCATTCCAGCCGAATTCGCGGGCGTACAGCGCGGACTGCCGCGAGACCACCAGCCCCATGTCGCCCGGCCGCGGGTCACGCAGCAGGTACGAGGGAGACCTGTCGCCCAGCACGCTTTCGATCTGGCCCATGGCCGAAAGCAGCATCAGCTGTGCCGTCTCGGGCAGCGTCGCCAACAGCTCGGCCATTTCCCGCCGCGAGGTTTCTTCCAGCGGCGCGAACACGCTGTGCCCAACCGGAGTCAGGGTCAGAACGACCACGCGCGCATCCTCGGCCGAGCGGTCCTTGATGAGATAGCCCTGCCGCTCGAACCTGGCGATGACCCGGCTCACATAGCCGGCATCCAGGCCCAGCTCGCGGCACAGGTCCGAGGGCGACAACGGTGCGTGGTGGGCCAGTTCGTACAGGATGCGGACTTCGGTGAGGGACAGGCCACTGCGCAGCAGCGATTCCTGCAGTACGCCGATCTGCCGGGTATAGAAACGGTTGAAGCGCCGCACTGCATCGGCGCGTTCGGAAAGCGCACCCGTTGTCATGGCCGATCCACTTGTTTGACTTGGTCAAATAATTACTTGCCCAAGTCAAATAATCAAGGGGTAGGCAGCTCCGTGCTGCGGGCGTCGCCCAGCACCGGCGGCGGCTGTGCGCTGATGCATGCACAGCGCAGTAGCGCGGCGGCCAGCGCGGGATGCTGGCCGCGCATGGCCAGCTGCAGGGCGGTGATCGGCATGCCTAGTTCCAGCGCGACGAAGGCCAGGCCCGGCCGATGCAAGGTCTGCATCGAGGCCGGCACGATGGCGATGCCCAGGCCCGCTGCGGCCAGGTTGATGGCCGAGGCCACCTGTGGCGCTTCCTGCTGGATGGCGGGGGTGAAGCCCTGGCTGCGGCAGGCAGCGACGACATCGGCGCTCAGGCCATAGCCGGATTTCCGCGAGAACAGGATGAAGCGCTCATCGCGCAGCTCGGTCAGTGCGATGCCCGCCCGGCAGGCCAGCGGGTGTTCGGCCGGCAGTACCGCCACCAGTGGTTCGGCGCTGAGCTGCTGGATCACCAGCTCGCCGGGATGCGAGTACGGTGGGCGCACGATTACCGCGTCCAGTTCGCCGTCGTCCAGGCGCCGGATCAGGGATTCACTGCCGTCTTCGACCAGTTGCAGCTGCACCGCCGGATGCGCCTGCCGGAACCTGCGCAGCAGGGCGGTCACCGCGTCGTTGTATGAGGCCGATTCGGTCAGCCCCAGCGTGAGCGTGCCGACCTCGCCGCGTGCAGCGCTCAGCGCCTGTTCCTTGGCCTGGTCGACGCGCGCGAGGATGTCCACTGCAGCCGCCCAGAACACGCGGCCAGCGTCACTGAGCACGATGCCGCGTCCCTGGCGATGGAACAGCGGCGTGCCGATCTCTTCCTCCAGGGCGCGGATCTGCTGCCCGAGCGGTGGCTGGGCGATATGCAGGGCCTCAGCGGCCTTGGTGAAGCTCTGCAGTTGGGCGGTCATGACGAAGTAGCGCAGGTGGCGCAGTTCCATTGGAACCTCAGGCGTTCTGGTGCTGTACGAACACGGTATTGGACGGTCGCCGGTGGCGGCAACATCATCGGTATCCCACGGCAGATGTCCAACTACAAGGGAGACCACATGAAGAAGACACGTCGGCTGCGCGATCTGCTTCGGCGGGGCAGCGTGATCGCACCGGGCGTATTCGATGGCTTGTCGGCACGCCTGGTGGAGCTGGCCGGCTTCGATGCGGTGTACGCCAGCGGCGGGGCCATCGCACGTTCGGCCGGCGTGCCGGACATCGGCCTGCTCGGTCTCAGCGAAGTGCTTGCGCAGGTGGAACGGATCGTCGATGCCTGCGACCTGCCGGTGATCGCCGACGCTGACACCGGCTTCGGCGGCACCGCGAATGTTGAACGTACGGTGCGCGCGTTGGAAAGGGCAGGGGTTGCCGCCCTGCATATCGAGGACCAGGCCTTCCCCAAGCGCTGTGGCCACCTGGATGACAAGACACTGGTCGACGTGGGCGAGATGTGCACGAAGATCCGCGTCGCCTGCCAGTCGCGGATCGACCCGGAGCTGATGATCATCGCGCGTACCGACGCCATCGCCTGCGAAGGCCTGGACGCGGCGATCGAACGCGCGCGTGCGTATGTGGAGGCGGGCGCGGACATGATCTTCGTTGAAGCACCGGAAACGCTGGAACAGATCGAGGTGATTTCGCAGCGTGTTCCCGGGCCGAAGTTGATCAACATGTTCCACAGCGGCAAGACGCCGCTGGTGCCGGTGGCGCGGCTTGCCGAACTCGATTACCGGTTGGTGATCATTCCCTCGGACCTGCAACGCGCGGCGATCCGGGCCATGCAACGCACCCTGCAGGAGATTGCTGTGACCGGTGACAGCGGACGTGTCGCCAATGCGCTGGCCAGCTTCAGCGAGCGCGAGGAGATCGTGCGTACCGGTCGTTATCTGGCGCTGGATCGCGCCTGAGTCGAGGAAGCCTGCCGGGGGCAGGGAGGCGGCCTGTGCAATCGTGGCGTAACGGCCATTCATCCTGCACGCGGCATCGCCACGGCAATCCTCTACCATGGGCCACCCCGCCCGGACCTGCCCTGATGCATGACGCCCTTGTTGCCCAGCCCAAGCCCCCCGTCCCGAGGATCGCGGCCTGGCTGATGATGCTGCTGGGCATGTGGCTGGCGTTGAAGCTGGGCCTGGTGGTGACCCTGCTGTCGGGCCTGCTGGTGTTCCAGCTGACCCACCTGCTGGCTTCCACCGTGGAGGGCAAGCTGCCGCCAGGCCGGGCGCGGGCCATCGCGGTGATCGTGCTGTCAGCGGTGATCATCAGTGCGCTGGTGCTGGCCGGAATCGGCGTGGCGTCATTTTTCCGCAACGAGACCGGTGGGCCGGACGCGTTGCTGGCGCGGCTGATGGAGATCCTCAATTCGTCGCGGCACCAGGTGCCGGCGCTGCTGCAGCCGTACATCCCCGAGGACATGCCGGCACTGCGTACGGCGCTGAACGACTGGGCCGCCGAACATCAGCGCCAGCTGGGCGTGGCCGGTACCTCGGTGGTGCAGGTGGGTGTACGCGTACTGATCGGTATGGTGCTGGGCGCGATGATCGCGCTGTACGACGAACTGCCGCTGCCGAAGATGGGCCCGCTGGCGCAGGAGCTGATCGGCCGCACCAGCCGCCTGGCCACCGCGTTCCGCCAGGTGGTGTTCGCGCAGGTGAAGATCTCGCTGCTCAACACCGTGTTCACCGCCATCTTCCTGCTGGGCGTACTGCCGTTGTTCGGCGTGCACCTGCCGTTGTCCAAGACCCTGGTGCTGATCACCTTCATCGCCGGCCTGCTGCCTGTGGTGGGCAACATCATCTCCAACACCATCATCACCATCGTCGCGCTGTCGGTTTCGTTCTATGTGGCGGTGGCGGCGCTGCTGTACCTGATCGTGATCCACAAGCTGGAGTACTTCCTCAACGCACGCATCGTCGGTGGTGAGATCCAGGCCCGTGCCTGGGAGCTGCTGCTGGCGATGCTGGTGATGGAAGCGGCGTTCGGCCTGCCGGGCCTGGTTGCCGCGCCGGTGTTCTACGCCTATGTGAAGCGCGAACTGGTCGACCAGCGCTGGATCTAGTACGGCAGGGTGTGACGCATTTGCCCCGGCCAGGCGCTTGGTGAGGCCTTGCCGGCGCATTCGCGGTGACTGCGGTATACCCGTGGTCACGGTTCGCGCGGCACTGGCTTGGCGCTACCGGGACCGGCGGCTACAGTGATCCGCACTTCAGGGGAAATTTGCATGGCCGGCAAGGCATCGCCCATCGGGTTGCGGACCTGGGTCTGGATCCTGGCGGGGTTGTTCGTGGTCTGTACGCTGCCGTTGATGGCCATCGCGCTGGTCCAGGGCACACTGCGCTACAGCGCCGCCGAAGACAATCTGGTCAGCCTGCGCCAGCTGCGGCAGACCTTCGACCTGGCCAACCTGGTCTCCGCCGAACGCGGCCCGGCCAACAGCCTGCTCGGCGCCGACCCGGCCGATGCCGCCGAACACGCGCGGCTGGCTGCGCAGCTGGCGATGGCGCGCAGGCGGGTGGATACCTTGATGCAGCAGCTGGACAGCGTGTTCGGGGCTGCTCCCAGCGTAGTGGATGAGCAAGGCCTGCTGGCCGATGCGCAGCGTCGGCTGAAATCGGCGCGTGCGGCGGTCGACCGCGTCACCGCGCAGCCGCAGGAGGAGCGCCGGGTGGAGGAAGTGGAGCGGGCGATCAACAGCATGTTCGCGGTCGTCGACCGGCTGCACCTGCTGACCTCGGCGCAGATCAATCTGCTGGTCAGTGTCGACCGTGAAGCAGCCATTCCGGCGATGCAGGGCCAGGTGCTGATCGATCTGCGCGAGCATGGCGGTCGCCTGGCGTCCAATGTAATGGCACCGGTGGCGGTGCGGGGTGCCTGGCGCGACGAACAGGTACGCGCTGCTCTGCAGACCGAGGGCCGCCTTCTGGAGCTGTGGCGGCTGGCTGGCAGCCACCAATCGGTGTTCCGCAGTGACCCGGCGCTGTCCTGGCATTGGGACATGGCTCGCCGGCAGTTCTTCGGCGAGTCGCTGCCGATGATCGAGCAGCTGATCGAGGACGGTCGCCGCGGCGTGCCGCCACCGTGGACCGCGGCCGAGTTCACCGCACGCTACGTGCCGACACTGCAGTCGCTGGAAGCGCTGCGTGATGGTTACCTGAGCGTGTCCATCGCCCGCTTCGAGCGCACCCGCAACCGCGAGGCGACGCGGCTGGCAGTGCTGCTGGCGACTGCGCTGGGCACGCTGGTGGTGCTTGGCGTGGCCCTGCGCATTGCCCATCTGCAGATCCTGCGGCCGTTGCTGCAGGCGCAGCGGCAGGTGATCCAGATCGCCTCCGATGCACCCGGCCCGGAGCAGCACGTCACCCATCCGCTGGCCGAAATGCAGCGCCTGTTCGATGCCATCGAAGTGCTGCGCGAGAAGTCGCGGGAACGCTCGGCGTTGACCAGTGAGCTGCGCCAGCTGGCCGGTACCGACGAACTGACCGGACTGCTGAACCGGCGCGCGCTGGAGGAAGTGGTGCAGCAGCGGCATGCCGAGGGCGAGGCCAGTGCGGTGGTGATCCTGCTGGACGTCGACCGCTTCAAGGCGATCAACGATGGCCATGGCCACGATGCCGGTGACCAGGTGCTGGAGCAGGTGGCACAGCTGCTGCAGCGCCACCTGCGCCGCAGTGACAGCATTGCCCGCTACGGTGGCGAGGAATTCCTGGTGCTGTTGGCCGACGGTGATCTCGCGGGCGGCCGCCGCCTGGCGGAGTCGCTGCGCTTGGCGCTGCAGCAGCTGGACATCGTAATCTCGGGTGGCATCGAACTGCGGGTGACCGCCAGTTTCGGCGTGGCCCAGGGCGGCACCGATGCACTGGGCTGGCGCACGCTGCTGCGTGCCGCCGATGCCGCCATGTATCAGGCCAAGGCGCAGGGCCGTGATCGCGTCCGGGTGGCCGGTGGTGGGCGCGTTCCGCGCTGAAACGCCACGTTCATCGCTGGCGCACGCAGTGCCATCTAGACTGACCCTCCGATCGCTTGGAAGGAGCCATCATGACCGCTCGCCCTGTTGTCGCCGCAGTGCTGCTGGCCGGGTTGTTGGCCGGCTGTACCTCCACCGCTTCGCAGACCGCTGCGGATGCGCCGCGCCATCCTTCGATCGCCGCGGACCTGAGCCCGGTGCCGGCCTTCACCGGTGGCGGTGCGGGTTGGAGCATCGAGATTGCTTCTACCGGCAAGGGCAACCACGATGCCAGCCTCAGCGCTGACGGCCGCACCCACAAGGGCACGCTGCGCTATATGGGGCAACCGGCGGATGCACCCAGCTCGCTGATCGTGCTCAACGGCGAACTTGGCAGGCAGCCGGCCGTCGTCGAGATCAAGCGCGAGTCGTGCCGCACTGCCGAAGGTGTCGACACCCTGGCCAGCGTACAGGTGACGATGGAAGGGCAGCCACAGCGCCGCGGTTGTGGCCACCTGGCGGTGTATTGAGGTCGCGCGACGGCATGCTTGAGATTCCCACGCTTTACACCGAACGCTTGCGGCTGCGCCCGCAACGGCTCGATGACTTCGAGGTCTACGCCGCGTTCCTGGCATCGCCGCGCGCGGGCGGCATGGGCGGTCCGTTTGGTGAGGTCGCCGCGTGGGGGCAGTTCTGCCACGATCTGGCCAGCTGGCAGTTGTTCGGCCACGGTGCGCTGATGATCGAGCGTGGTGACAATGGTGCCTGCATCGGCCAGGTCGGTATCAACCACGGTCCGCTGTTCCCGGAGAAGGAACTGGGCTGGCTGCTGTATGACGGTCATGAAGGGCAGGGATTCGCCACCGAGGCGGCCGGCGCGCTGCGCGACTGGGCCTTCGTGGTGGCGCAGCTGCCGACCCTGGTCAGCTACATGGCGCCGGACAATGTGGCATCACAGGCCGTTGCGCAGCGGCTGGGCGGCGTGCTCGATGCGCAGGCCGTGCGCAGCGATGCTGGCGATCTGGTGTACCGCTACAGCGCGGGATAGCGTTGGCCGCTGGCCGGCATTACCTGGGCGCGGGGTGTCCCGCCCAGTCACCGATGCCATCCAGTTCCGGTGCCAGTGCGTGCTCGGCCGCACGCCGCAGCAGTGCCGGTGCGACGTAGTGGCGATGCGTGCTGTCGATCAGCGCCATGTAGATGCGACCGAACGCATTGTGGGTCTGCACGCGCGAACCGAGACTGATCTCGACGCCACCATCCGCACGCAGCTGCACCCGCACGCTGCTGCGGAAACGCAGATGGCGGTCGTCGGCACCGAGCAGGACTTCCGCGCAGTGGTCATCTGCATCGACCCGCGAATCCAGCACTGGATAACGGCCAACAAACAACCGGCTGCGGTCATTGGACAGCAGCGACGATACCGGGCAGCCCAGCGGTGAGGTGCGCAGCCTCAGCGGCGCAACCAGGCGGTTGCGCAGCGCCATCAACCGGCCCACGCCGCTGGGGGGATTGCGCAGGAAGCCTTCCAGTACCTCGGCCAGCAGTGTCGACGCGGAACGCTGCCGCACCTGCGTACTGTCCAGCAGTAGCGTAGTCAGGTCCTGGTAGTGGCTGAGCGGTAGCGCGGTGGCCAGCAGGCCGTCGTTGTGTGGCGGCTGCGACTGGATGGGGTAGGCCGGCGTAGCGCGTTCGACGAATCCACGCAGCGGCTGCAATGTGATCCGCCGCAGCGGGCCGAACCATGCGCGGGTGCGCGCGCATAGCCGGGCACGCAGGCTGGGGGCCGCAGCCTGCAATGACAGCTGTACCAGCGGTGTGGCCGTCAGTGCGGCGGCCGTTGGCCAGCAGGCTTCCGGCAGTACGTCGGTCAGGCTGGGAATGTCGGCGGCATTGCGCTGTACCTGCGCACGGGTGTGCTCGCTCATCGCACCGGCCAGTTCATTGCTGTGGCACGACAGCGCGAACAGCGCCGGATGGTTGCGGTGGTTCGATGCGAACTGGTGCCAGGTGCCGCCGCCGAAGCGCACGGTGAACAGGCAGTCCGGCGGGATGCGGACGCGCCGCAGCGTGCGTGCGAAGACGCCGGGATCGCTCGCCAGCTCGGCGTCGGAAGCGCTGGCGAAGCGCAGCTCGGCACCAGCGCTGCCGGCGATGGCCGTGAACATGCGTGGACCGGCATGGCGATGGAACGGATGGCCACCGGCACCAACAGAGAAACTGTACAGCGAGGACGGATCACCCTGCTGCAGATGCATGCCGCCCAGCCGTGCGGAGGGCTCATCCAGCGCATCGATGAAGGCCGGATGGTGGCGCTGGCGCTGGCTGGCGTCGGTGATCAGTGCATCACCGGCACCGATGCCCAATTGGGCGATCAGCGTGACTTCGGTCGGGCTGGCTCCTTCCCGGGCGGGAAGCTTGACTGCTGGAAACGAACGGCGGTCGCGGGTCGATCCAGGCATGGTCGGCTCCTTGGCAGGGATGCTCAGCGGGCAGGGGACTTGCGGCGGGCGCGGGCTTCGCGCTTGAGCGGGCCACCGACCGGACAGACTTCAGCGGCCCAGGAGAACAGCGTATTGGCCAGGCGGTCCGGCACCTGCCGGAAGTACACGAACTGGCCACGCTTCTCGCGTTCGATCAGCCCGGCTTCCTCAAGGATGCGCAGATGGCTGGACAGCGCGGGCTTGCTGAAATCGAAGCGCTCGGCCAGTTCACCCGCGCTGAGCTCGCCGGCGCTGAGATAGGCCAGGATCTGTCGGCGGGCGGTGGAGGCGAGGGCTTCGAAGATGCGGTCCATGGCGAGCTAATTAACTAATTCGTTAATTGATAGTCCTCCCGCTACAGCCGGCTGTCAAGCGTCGGCCAGTTGCACGGCCCGCATGCCCTTTGCCATCCTCCCTGTTGCTTTCCGCCCTTGGAGTTCCGATGCGCGCTGCGTTCTGGCTGGTCCTGGCCCTGCTGCCCACCCTGGCAGTGGCACAGCCCGCGCGCACGACCAAGGGCAACGCCCCCGCGCAGGACCCCTTCAGCGAACTGTTCGATACCGCCTGCATGCAGCACATCGGTGCCCCGGCGCGGCTGCAGTCGTTGATGGAATCCAATGGACTGTCGCCATTGCAGCCTGCCGAAGCGGCCACGCTGCTGCAGGGCCAGCCGGGCGTGGCCTGGATGGTACCGCTGGCCAGTGGCCGCTATGCGGTGAGCTGGGCCGACGATGGCACCTGTACGGTATATGCGGAGAAGGCCGATGCGGCGGTGGTGCAGAAGGGCTTCGCACGGTTGATGCTGGCCGCACCGAAGCCATTGCAGGCACGTTCGTTGCCTGGGCGCGGACCGCTGTCGGCCGACCAGGTCGCCATCCAGTACGGCTGGGCCGCACCTGGCCAGAGCAGGCTGCAGGTCCGTTTCCGCCTGGTCACGCGGCAGGCACCGGAGGCCGGCGTGCAGGCGATGGCGTCGGCGACCCCGGGTGAGGCGATGCTGGAACAGGCCGCGCCCGGACGCTAGCGTCGGGCCAGGCGCGGGGCCACGCCCGCGATTCAGCTTTTCACCGGGGATGTGGTATATCGTTTATCAATAAATCCACCCCGGGGCGGCGAAGCCACCCCAACACCGGAGGCCGCTTGACCGCTCGTCCCGCCCGCGCCAGATCCGCGCGAGGCTTGTTCACCCTGGCCCAGGCCGCCGTACAGGCCGTCCGGGCAATGTGCTGGCTGGGCATCCTGGCCGCACTGCTGGCCGTGCCGCTGGTTGCCCACGATCGTCGCTGGCTGCTCGACAGCATCCACGACGCCAATGCTGCCGCCGCGCATGGCAACGACCTGTTCCTGCATTTCTGCCTGGGCCTGGGCGCGATCGTCGCGCTGCTGGTGCTGTGCCTGGTGTTCCTGCGCCACCTGCTGCGGCTGCTGGCATCGGCGGCACGCGAGCGGCCGTTCACCCATGCCAATGCGCAGCGCCTGCAGCGCATGGCGTGGTTGATGCTGGCGATGGAACTGCTGTCGATCCTGATCGGCGCCTACGCCGCATGGATGGGCCCGGACTTCACCTGGATGGAAGTCGGTGGCGGCATGTCGATCACCGGCCTGGTCGCGGTGCTGATGCTGTTCGTGCTGGCGCGCGTGTTCGCGGTGGGTGCGGCGATGCGCGATGACCTGGATGGCCTGATCTGATGGGTATGTACTGATGGCGATCGTCATCACCCTGGACCGCATGCTGCAGGAGCGGGGCATGACCCTGTCCGAGCTGGCCGGGCGCATCGACATCACCCTGGCCAACCTGTCGATCCTGAAGACCGGCAAGGCACGCGCCATCCGCTTTTCCACGCTCGATGCGATATGCCGCGAACTGCAGTGCACACCTGGCGACCTGCTCGGGCATGACCCGGCGCAGGCGCAGGAGGCTGACTGAGTGTTTCCCCTTTTCCCTTACCTACTGACGAAACGGACCTGAAATGGAATGGTTGGCTGACCCCTCGATATGGATGGGCCTTGCAACCCTGGTCGTGCTGGAGATCGTTCTCGGCATCGACAACCTGGTGTTCATCGCGATCCTTGCCGACAAACTGCCGCCGCACCAGCGCGATCGCGCGCGGGTGATCGGCCTGGCCCTGGCCCTGCTGATGCGGCTGGTGCTGCTTGCCGCGCTGGCATGGATCATGAAACTGACCGAGCCGCTGCTCACGCTGTTCGACCACAGCTTCTCCGGGCGTGACCTGATCCTGCTGGGCGGTGGTCTGTTCCTGCTGTTCAAGGGCACGATGGAACTGCACGAACGGCTGGAAGGCCGCGAGCATCACGAAGATGGCAAGAAGGTCTATGCCAGCTTCGCGATGGTGGTGGCGCAGATCGTGGTGCTCGATGCGGTGTTCTCGCTGGACTCGGTGATCACCGCGGTCGGCATGGTCGACAACCTGGGCGTGATGTATGCCGCGGTGACCATCGCGATGGTGCTGATGCTGGTGGCCAGCAAGCCGCTGACCCGCTTCGTCAACAAGCATCCCACGGTGGTGGTGCTGTGCCTGGGCTTCCTGTTGATGATCGGTTTCAGCCTGGTGGCCGAAGGCCTGGGCTACAAGATTCCGAAGGGTTACCTGTACGCGGCCATTGCCTTCTCGATCCTGGTCGAAGCCTTCAACCAGTGGGTGCGTTTCAACCGTGAGCGCAACGAGCGCCGCCAGCCGTTCCGCCAGCGCACCGCCGACGCCGTGCTGCGCATGCTCGGCGCGCGCCCGGCCAATGGTCATCACGATGAAGATGCGAACGAGCAGGTGGATGCCGAAGAGCGGTTGCAGCCGGCCGAGCACGAGATGATCCGCAGCGTGCTGGGCCTGGCCGATCGCCCGGTGTCGAGCGTGATGACCGTGCGTGCCGATGTGCAGTGGATCGACATGGCGCGTGGGCCGGAGGATGTGGTGGCACGCCTGGTGGCGTCGCCGCACACTCGCTTGCTGGTGGGCGATGGCGATCTGGACAGCCTGCGCGGCGTGGTACAGAGCCGCGACCTGCTGGCCGACCTGCTGCAGGGCAAGCCGCTGCAGCTGGAAGGCAACCTGCGCGAGCCGCAGTACGTGCTGTCCAGTGCCAGCGCATTGCAGGCGCTGGAACTGATCCGCCAGCACCCGGTGCCGTTGGCGGTGGCGGTGGACGAGTACGGCAGCGTGGAAGGCCTGGTGACCGCCAATGACCTGTTGGCGGCGATTGCCGGTGACCTGGTCGATACCCAGGACGAGCGCTATGGCGTGGTCGCGCAGGGTGAAAATTGCTGGGAGGCCGATGGCGCGCTGACCCTGGACGATCTGCAGCGGCTGACCGGTGTGTCGCTGCCGCGCAGTGACGACTACATGACCATCTCCGGGCTGGTGCTGGAACAGCTGGGCCGCCTTCCGGACGCCGGCGATGCGGTGGAGGTGACCGGTGTACGCGTCACCGTGCTGGCGATGGAGAAGCGCCGCATCACGCGGCTGCGAGTGGAGCGTCTCGACGGAATGGCTTGAGCCACCTGTTGTTGTAGAGCCGAGCCCATGCTCGGCTGCATGTTGAGAAGCCGAGCACGGGCTCGGCTCTACATTCAAAGCAGCGCCGCATGGCCCGGCTCTACACAACACCTCCCGCAACCGTCACCATGGCGGGCCCGTTTTCCTTCCCGGATGGTTGCAGTGCTGAGTACGATCGGTTTGTTGATGGGCCTGTACGTAGCCTGGCGCCTGTTCTGGCCACTGCGCATGCCCACCGGGCTGAAGGTCGTGCTGTCGCTGCTGCTGGTGGGCGTTGCCGTGCAGCTGCGCATCGTAGCCACCTTCTGGGGCACGATGGCCTCGCCGGAAATCCCGAAGCTGGCCATCGCCTCGTTGGCCACGGGTTCGACTGCCGTACTGCTGCTGGCGCTGGTCCTGCTGGTGCTGGACGCGGGCCTGTTGGTGTCGCGCATCCTGCGCAGGCCACGTGCTGTATCGGCGTTGCGCGCGCCGAAGCTACGCCCGGCGGCGGGTGTGCTGGCGCTGCTGGTCAGTGGCTATGGCGTCAGCCAGGGCATGGCCGTCCCCAAGCCCCGGCAGATCGAGGTGAGCATCGCCGGCTTGCCGGCCGCGTTCGACGGCTATCGCGTGCTGCAGTTGACCGACATCCATGCCAGCCGCCTGCTGACCGGTGAGTGGGTGCGCAGGGTGGTGGACGACAGCAACGCGCTGAAGCCGGACCTGATCGTGATCACCGGCGACCTGATCGACGGCAGCGTCGAGGCCCGCCGCGACGACGCGCGGCCGCTGGCCGATCTGCATGCACCGGACGGCGTCATCGCCATCACCGGCAATCACGAGTACTACGCGCAGTACCAGGCGTGGATGCAGGCGTTCCGCGCACTGCACATGCAGGTGCTTGAGAACAGCCACCTGCAGGTGCGGCGCGGCGATGCGGCGCTGACCATTGCCGGCGTCACCGACCCGGTGGCGGCGCGCTACGGCCTGCCTCTGCCGGACCTGGAGGCCGCGCTGGTTGGCGCCGATCCGGCCGCGCCGGTGATCCTGCTCGACCATCGCCCGCGCAACGCACGCGAGGCGGCCGCGCGTCGGGTGAAGCTGCAGCTGTCCGGGCATACACATGGCGGCCAGATCATCGGCATGGACCAGCTGGTGAAGCGCGCCAATGGCGGCTATGTTTCCGGCCGCTACGAGGTGGATGGCATGACACTGTACGTGAGCAATGGCGCTGGCCTGTGGGCCGGTTTCCCGGCACGAATCGGCGTTCCTTCGGAGATCACCCTGATCACCCTGCGCCGCGCCCCGTGACCCCTGACAAACCACATGGAAGAAACCATGTCCCATCCCCGCGCACCCATGGAACGTCTGATCCGCGCCAATGCGGACGAGATCAATCGGCTGCGCCAAGCCATCCGCGAAGCCGCTGGTGCGCGCTGGCGTGGCCCGGAAGAAATGCAGCGGCATGCGGCAGCCTGCGCGGAATACAACCAGCGCTATGAACAGCTTGCTTTCCCGGGTGGCTACGCCAACGCGCTGAGGCAACTTGCCGAACACGATCCAAATACGCTGGATGTCGTGCTGACCTTCCTCGAAGTGCGGCCGTATTTCTTCCGTTCCGGATACATGTGGAAGACGCTGCTGAAGCGCGCGCAACGGGTCCCCATGGGGACGAAGCAACACGCGCGGCTGCAGAAGATCCTCGATGACTACGCTGCCTATCGCGCGGGCCCCCGGTAGCTCTCCTTTATGCGAGGAGGTGGTTCCCATCAGCTGTCCCTGCGGCGCCTGATCGGTGATCATCTGACCTGGTTGCAGAGCCAAGGAACACACAATGCAGGGAACGCATCATTCAATCCGGCGTCTGCGCCTTGTCGCACTGCTGGTCGGTTTACTCGTACTGGCGGCCTGCCAGCGCACACCGGAAGCGCCAATCGAACCGCCCCCAGCGGGCAGGCCGCTTGCCGCGCCGAAAGCCACGACAGACCTCTCGCCTCTGCTCGATGCCTTGCCGACCTGCGCGCTGGAAGGCTGGTACATCGATCAGCAAACCGACCGCCCGGACCACCCCTGGCTGGCCGCGAATGCGCCACTGCCCTGCAGAAAGGACGAGGAGAACGAGATCGCCACGTTCTGCGTGCAGGGGCAGTGGAAGGGGCTGCCGGTGGAAGAGGTGATCCTGCCGACGATGACGTTCGTTTCGTTCCGTGGCGCGAAGATCGGCCTGCCGTTGGAGAAGGCGCGTCCGATCGTCCGCGAACGCTTCGAACAGGCGTTCCCGGGTGGTGCGGCTTACGAGCAGGGCCGCGAGCCGAAACTGATGGCCGATCCCGAAGATGCGCAGCGCTCATGGCTGTTGTGCAGCACGCCGGAGCCGGGGGACGATGTGGGCAGCCGGGGAGGCGTCAGCTACTCGGGCGTGAATCTGCCCTACGACCACGACGGCTGCAGCTACCGCTACAGCCCGGTGGACTTCTGCGATGCGCGGCATCGGGCAGCCATCGAAGATGCGCTTCAGCAGCAGAAACCCAATTTCAACCAGCACTACCTGCTGGTGCAGGTCGATGATCGTCCCGAGTACTTCCAGCGTACGCTGGTGCTGGTCGATACCCGCACGGGCAGGGCGACGCCACTGCCGTTCGATGCCTTCACCGGGCCAGCAGGGAAAGGCGGAGATGCCACCGGCTATGGGACACTGGAAACGGGCGTGGACCAGCCGCAGTTCTGCCTCGATGGCGCGTTGCTGGTCTACCGTGTGTTCGAGGAAGGCCGCTTCTGCTTCGGCTTTGACGGTGAACGATTCACCGGCCATGAAACCCAGTACATGCAGGCGACGGATAGCCGATGACCGGTATTTCACCCCGGCCATGACATCCTCCCCCGAACCTGCACAATCGGGATCGAGGCTGTTGAGGGCGAACACGCAATGACCGCGGCGCGGCAGCGCTCGATGTGGGTGGCCGGCCTGTCCACGGTGGTGGAGTGGTACGACTTCACCTTGTATCTGTACTTCGCCACGGTGCTGTCGCGGGTGTTCTTCGGCGGCGGCAAGGAGGCGATGCTGGTGACCCTGGCCGGGTTCGCGGTGTCCTATCTGATGCGTCCACTGGGTGCGCTGTGCTTCGGCCACCTGGGTGACCGGCTGGGCCGGCGCTGGATGCTGCTGGCGTCGATGGCCTTGATGGCGGCGGCGATGCTGGCCACTGCGCTGCTGCCGACTGCGGCCACCGCAGGTGCCACGGCGGGAGTGCTGCTGCTGGTGCTGCGCTGCGTGATGGCGTTCTCGGTAGGAGGCGAATACACCGGCGTGGTGGCGTACCTGCTGGAAAGCGCGCCGGTGCGGCGACGCGGCCTGGTGACCTCGCTGGCTTCGGCGGCCAGTGAAGTGGGTGCGCTGCTGGCAGTGGCGATCTCCGCGCTTACGGTTGCGCTGCTGCCCAGCCCGCAGCTGGACAGCTGGGGCTGGCGTATTCCCTTCTTCGTCGGCGCGGCGTTGGCGGTTGTGATCCTGGTCGCGCGCTCGGGCATGCACGAGTCGCCGGAGTTCGAACGCCAGCGTCGCGAGGGCAGTATTCCGGCTACGCCGCTTCGCCACGTATTGCGTAACCATCTGCTGGCGGTGGCACGCACCTTCGCGATCTCGGCGCTGGGCTCGATCACCTACTACGTGGGCATCACCTATGTGCCGGCGTTCCTGCATGCACAGGGCCACGACGAGGGCGATGCGTTGTGGCTGTCGACGATTGCGGCAGTCGCGGTCATCGCGATCACGCCATTGTGTGGTGCCTTGTCCGATCGCGTAGGGCGACGGCCGATGCTGCTGGGCCTGACCCTGCTGGCAGCGCTGCTGCCGCTGTCCCTGTTCGCGTGGATGGCGCAGGCGACGGCGCTGGGCATCGCGCTGGCGGCGGTGTTGCTGGCCTGTGTAGCCGGTGGTGTGAGCGCGGTGGCGGCCCCGGCCACGGCCGAGCAGTTCCCCGGCGAAGGCCGGGTCAGTGGGCTGGCACTGGGGGTGACCATGGCCACCGCATTCTTCGGCGGGGCAACACCCTGGCTGGCGCAATGGTGGGTGGAGCGCAGCGGCTGGGCGGCCGCGCCGGGCGCGATGATCGCGCTGGTGGCGGTGCTGGTGTTGCCAGTGCTGTGGACCCTGCCCGAGACGGTCCCGGGCAGGGCCAAGCGCTAGGCGATCAGACCTTCAGGGTCTGCTCGATGTCGGCCAGTACGGCGGCCGCATCCACGCCGATGGCAATCGACTGCAGTACATGGCCGTCCCACACGCTGGGACCAAAGCCCATGCCTTCCGGCTTGGGAATGGTCATCCCACGGGCAACGCCATCGGTGGCCACGCGCACGCTGGCACGTTCGAACTGGAACAGCTCCGGGCGGGTCAGCGCGATGCAGGCGCAGCAGTCATGCACGACCATGCCCTTGTGGCCGGCCTGCAGGTAGAAGTCGACGTAGTCCTGTGACAGCGCACGGACCAGCTCGGCGTCGGCACCGCCGAGGGCGGCCAGCTTGTCCAGGCCGTCGCGGTTCATTTCCACGCGGGTGGTCACGTCCAGGCCGATCGCGGTGACCGGCCAGCTGGCGGTGAACACCACGTCGGCGGCTTCGGCATCGCCCCAGATGTTGGCCTCGGCGGCCGGGGTGATGTTGCCGTTGACGTGGAAGGCGCCGCCCATGATCACCACGCCGCGCACCAGGCCGGCGATGTCCGGCGCCTGCTGCAGGGCAAGGGCCAGGTTGGTCATGCGGCCGACCGCGACCAGGGTCACTTCGCCCGGATGGGCGCGGACCAGGTCGATGATCAGCTGGTGGGCGGGGCGTGCGTCGGCAGCCACGTCCAGGTTGGCCGGCACCGGGTGGTTGCCCAGGCCGTTGTGGCCGTGGATGTGTACCGGCCAGGCTTCCGGGGTGGCTTCCGGCTGCAGCGGGCCTTCCGCGCCGCGCGCGACCGGGGCGGCAAAGCCCCAGGCCTGCTTCAGGTACAGCGCATTGTGGGTGGTCGACTCCACCGAGGCATTGCCGAAGGTGGTGGTGACGCCGATCAGGTCGATCTGGGCGTGCTTGTGCAGGTACAGCAGGGCCAGGGCGTCGTCGACGCCCGGGTCGGTATCGAAAATGACTTTCAGCATGTTGTTGTTCTTCTTCTTCCGTGTGGTGCAGGGGGGCCGGCGGCCTTGCGGGCAGGCCGGCGCGCCCTACATTGTCCCATCTTCATGACAGGCAGGGCCATTGCCGGGGTGGCAGGCCATAATGCCCCCAGTCCAGGCACGGAGCCGCCGAATGCTGATCGTTGCCCTTCTGCTGGTCCTGCTGGTGCTGGGTCTGAACGTGGTGGCCACCGTGGTGATCGCGCAGCGTGACGGCCTGACGGCGGGCGGCCGGACGGTGCAGTTGCTGCTGGTCTGGCTGCTGCCGCTGGTCGGCGCGATCCTGTGCATGGCGGTGGCCACGGCCGATGGCTCGGGTCGCCGGGGGGATGGCGGCGCAAGCTACGACAGCTCAGGCGGATATTCCGGTGACAACCACAGCCATCACAGCCACAGCAGCTCCGACTGCAGCAGTGATGACGGTGGGGGTGACGGCGGCAGCTGCGGTGGTGGCGATTGATGAGACGTCCCAGGGTGTCGGTCAAGGTCACGTCCTGGTAGTGCCGGCCGCTGGCCGGCAACCTCAACAGCTCAGCCGCCGCCTGCGGTCGGCAACGGTGCGGGAACGTTCAACAGGCCCCCTGCCGCCACGTAGGCGGCCAGTGCCTGGCCCTGGCTCAGCAGATGGCGTTCCATGGTGCGCTCGGCAGCCTGTGCGTCGCGGCGGCGGAAGCACTCCATCAACTCACGGTGTTCGGCCAGTGACTGCGCGGTGCGCCCGGGGGTCAGCAGCTGACGGCCGCGATGCATCTTCAGGATGCGGTGCAGATCGTGGGTGATGCGGATCAGCCACGGGTTACCGGCGTAATGCTGCACGGTTTCGTGGATCAGGTAGTTGTTGCGGTAGTACTCGGCGATGTTGCCCTCGGCTGCTGCGGTTTCCATCGCCGCATGCAGGTCTTCCAGCTGCTGCACGCCGGCGTCGTCGATGTGCTTGACCGCCTCATGCGCGCAGCGGCCTTCCAGCATCGCCATCACCGGGAACAGCTGGTTGAGGTCTTCCAACGTCAAACGGGTGACCCGGCTGCCACGACCGGCATCGATCTGCACCAGGCCTTCGGCTGCCAGCAGCTTCAGCGCCTCGCGCAGCGGTGTGCGGCTGATGCCCAGTTCTTCGCACAGCGCGGGCTCGTCGATCCACTCACCGGGCGGCAGTCGGTAGTCGTAGATGCGTTCGCGCACGTGTTCGGCCACCTCTTCATACAGAGGCGCGCGCTTCTTCGGTGAACGTGGGGCAGGGGCAATAGCCATGCGCAGAGTGTAACGCCAGGTCGTGCCGACCAGCGGTCGGCACGACCGGATGGCGGTTACATCCAGCCCGGTACCACGAACACCAGCCAGGCCAGCAGCGGCCCCAGCGCCACCACCAGTCCGCTGTAGACCAGGAAGCGGCGGAACAGGGTCTCGCGTTCTTCCTTTGCGGCGGAGGCCACCACCAGTGCGCCATTGGTGGAGAACGGGCTGACATCGACGATGGTGGACGATACCGCCAGCGCGCAGATCACGCCGGCGGCGCTGAGGTGACCCTGCATCAGGAACGGCACGGCCAGTGGAATCGTCGCGCCCAGCACCGCTGCCGACGAGGCGAATGCGGAGACGATGCCGCCGACGTAGCAGACCAGCAGTGCGCCCAGCAGCGGGATGCCGATGTCGGAGACACCATTCCCGATGAAGTCCACAGCGCCAGCATGTTCCAGCACGCCGATGTAGGTCACCACGCCACAGATCAGCAGTACGGTGGACCAGCTGATGCCATCGACCGCGCCTTTCTGGCTCTGCGGCGAAAGCAGTGCCAGCACCACCGCCACAGTGATCGACACCAGACCTACGTTGAGGTTGTAGATCAGCGCGGCCACGCCCAGGCCGAGCAGACCGATCAGGGTGAACAACCGTTCGCGGGTCAGGCTCACCGCATCCAGTGCCGCCGGATCATTGCTGAGCGTGCCGCCGCCTGCTGCGACCAGCGCGCCGTGGCCTTCGATCGCGAACTGGCGCGACGACGCCTGCGGGCCACCGGCCATCGCCAGCTCCGCGTTGCCGACTGTTCCCGCCGCGGTGATCGAACCACGACGCAGCAGGGCGACGCCACCGAAGGCGAAGAAGCAGATCGTCGCCATCATGAAGTTGAAGCCCAGGCTGGTCAGGAACACCGCCATCTCGGTCACCTCCAGCCCGGCCTTCTGCACCACGCCGTTGGTGATGCTGCCATACACGCTGATCGGCGAGAAGCCGCCCGCCTGTGCGCCGTGGATGACCAGCAGGCCCATCATCAGCGGGTTGATGTTGTACTGCTTTGCGAAGCGCAGCGCGACCGGGCCGATGATCGCCACCGCTGCCGGGCCCAGCGCACCGAAGGCGGTCAGCACCGCAGTGATCACGAACATCACCCACGGAATGGCCACGATATGGCCGCGCACGGCTTTCACTGCCCAGTGCACCAGCAGGTCGATGGTGCCGTTCTTCTGCGCGATGGCGAACAGGTAGGTGATGCCGACCAGGGTCAGGAACAGATCGCCGGGGAAGCCGGCCAGGACTTCCTTGCCCCCCATGTCGACCCACAGCCCGCCGATGATGAAGGCCAGCGCGAAGGCGACGGCGCCCATGTTGATCGGCATCGCGGTGGCAACGATGAACATGATCACCAGACCGATGATCGTTGCGATTTGTGGACTCATGCGCCCTCCCAGACACGTGGCTCACGTACAGCGCGGATGGAGACCCGCCATCCCGGGGTAAGGCGACGTACTGCGTGTTGCGTGATACGTACTGCTCGAACCCGTTACTGCAGCCGCTCCAGCGCGCTGTGGACCCATGCCGCCGCGCCTTCAAGGCTGTGGAACTCTTCCACCGCGCGCACCTCGCAGCACGGGTAGGCCGGCGCGATCATGCGTGCCAATGCGTTGCCCGGGCCCAGCTGCAGGAACACCCGCGCGCCGCGCTCGAAGGCCTGGCGCATCACCTGCGCCCATTCGATGGTCTGTGCCAGCTGCGCCGACAACGTGTGGACCATCGTGGCGCGATCACGCACCGGGCGCGCATCGATGCCGGCCAGAAGAGGTAGGCGTGGCGCCTGCAGTGACGCTGCTTCCAGTGCGGCGGCAAACGGTGCCACTGCGCCAGCCAGCAGCGGCGTGTGCGCGGGCACATGGACCGGCAGCGGACGGATCTCGGCACCGTGCGACTGCGCGTCCTCCGCCAATGCGTGCAGCGACCGCCATGCGCCGCCTACGATGAAGTGGTCGTGGCCGTTGGCGATCGCGATGAAGGCGCCATGCGCATCGCACAACCGCTGCGTGGCAATGCGGTCAACTCCCAGGACCGCTTGGAGCCCAGCATCGTCGGGGCTGGCGGCATCCATCAGGTGCGCACGCTGCGCGGACAATGCCAGGCAGGTGGCTGCATCGATGCTTCCAGCGATGGCGTGGGCGGCCAGTTCGCCGATGCTGTAGCCCGCGATCACTGTCGGCGTTGGCAACACCTCGCGCAGGCCCTGCCAGTGCGCCAGGCTTGCCGCGCACAGCAGGGGCTGCGCCTGCACATTGTCGAAGCGGTCGTCGGCCGTCGCGGCGGCGAATACATCGCGGCCCAGCAGTTCGCTGGTGGCATCGAGCACCGGCCGTGCGGCAGCAAGGTCGCGCACGCGATCGAACATCGCCGGATGCTGTGCGCCTTGTCCGGGGCAGAGCAGGGCAAGGCTCATGCGCGCTCCTGGTGCAGCAGGAACACGCTGCATGCCAACAGATCGGCGCTGCCGCCCGGGCTCAGCCGACGCGCAACGAAGGCGGCAGCGACGAGCTTCAGGCGTGCGCGCCAGTCCGGTGCAAAGGCACCGCCGGTAGCAAGGAAATCCTGCGCCTGCTGCTGTGCCCAACGCAGGCCTTCAGCACCACCGCGATGCAGCAGGTTGAGGTCGTCGGTGTGGGCGACCAGCTGCATCAGCGTGTGGCACATCGCGGCCTCACGCGTCAGCCCGCTGGCCAGCGCATCGCGCAGGCTGGGCAGCGCCACCTCGCGCAACAGCGGGTAACCGGCGGCGGCCTGCTCGCGCACGCCCGGCACCTTGTGCTGGGCGCGCGCACGCTGGCCTGGGCTGGCTGCGTCCAGCGGGGCGTTTGCGAAATCCGCAGCCCAACGGCGTACCTCCAGGCAGATCTGCTCACCGGTGGCGGCATGGCCCAGGCGGAAGCGACAGGCAGCGGCGGCCGCCACCAGCAGGCCGAGGCTGAAGATCGCACCGCGATGGGTGTTGACGCCCGAGGTGGCACGCAGCATCGCTGCTTCGGCCGCGATACCGTGCTGGCGCAACGCATCGAACGGGGATTCCGTAGCGCCGGCGCGGGCCACGGCGGTGAAATAGTGGCGCAGCGCAAACAGGCTGCGCAGGAACGTGCCGGCATCCATGTCGTGGTGGCTGCCGCGATCGAACGGTGTGACCAGTCCCGGCTTCGGTGCCAAGGCCAGTTCTGCATGCAGGCTGGCAACGGCGAGACGCCCCAGGCGCGCGCAGTCCACGGCCGTTGCTGGCCGGACAGTCGGCTGCGCAACGGCGTTCATGCGCTCACCCCGGCGGAGGCGAACACGGACTCGCGCAGTTCCAGTGCGGCGCCTTCCGGGCGCTTGACCAGTACCTCGCGGCTGCGTCCCGCGTACTCCCGCCAGTTCACGGCGGCACCGTCGGCCAGGCACAGCTCGCCATCGACCCGGCGACCGTATCCGGCTTCCCATGCCTGCAGCTTTGCAGCCAGGGCATCGGCCTGCGCGGTGGTGTCGATCCGCCACAGCAGATCGATGTCCGAGCGCGCGTGCACATAGTGCAATCCAGTGAGGTACTGCCAGGCAAACGCTCCGAACACGCGTGCTGCTGCGATGTCCTGCAACGCCAGCAGGGGACGCTGCCAGTCCGGTGCAAGGTCGCTTTCCAGCACGGCCTGCAGCGTCGGTGGCGGCGCGGTGCGCAGCACATCGCGTGCCGGCACGCGCAGAGCGAGGCGCAGCTTGCCCTCCATCGGGGGCAGCGGCACGCCGAGGCGCAGGCGTGGGTCGGCATCGTCCGCGGCACGACGCGCAACGATGGCCGGCAGACCCTGCGCAAACCAGTTGGCCAGGCGCGGCTCATGCGCAGCGATGTCCGCCTGCCAGCCGGCGCGCGCCGACAACCAGACCAGCGTATGGCGGGGCAGCCGCTCAGGCATCGCCCTGGCTCACGGCTGCCGCCACGCTTGCGGATAGTGTGCGCCCACCACGTTCAGCACCCCGCGCGGCGCGGCAGTCGCCTTCGGCGGGCGTACGCAGGGCCTGCAGCAGGTGCGTCGCCAGATCGCCATCCCATAGCGATTCCACCGCACCCATCGCCACGTAGTTCTCCACGCCCGGCGCGAACACTGGCGAGGTCTGGCTGAGTGCCTGCAGTTTCTCCAGCGGCTGCTTGGTCACCCTTGCCATCGCGCGCAGGTCCATTACCCGCACCTGCGCATCGGGCAGGGCGTGGATGCGGTCGGCCATCAAGCCGAACGACAGGAAGCCGCCGCTGACCGATTCGCCATAGACCAGGCTCACCAGCCGCGCACCGCGTCGGCGTGCCAGATCCAGCGTCTGCGCCAGGTGCGCGAAGTAGCCGTTGATGCCAAGCAGTTCGTCACGGCGCGCCAGGCGCTGGCCGGCGGTGTCGACCAGCATCACGATCGGTCGTTGCGGATGCGCGGCGGTGCTGGCCAGCACGGTTTCGGCCAGCGCCATTGCGTGGTCCACGCCCACTTCAAGCTTGTCGGCGGTGCCGATCACGGTCACGTCGCCGTCGTCGGTGGTGGCGCTGCCGGTCAGTACCGAATCGTTCACCGTAATGGCGTGGCCGCGCGGGAACAGGGCATCGAGCAGCGCGTGCAGCGGAAGGCTCATGGCAGGCTCCGATCGGCGGTGGCGGCGAGGAAGGCATCGGTATCCAGCAGCGGCAGCCGCTCGGGTTCGGCGATGCCCTGGAGAGACCAGATCTCAAGTCCATCGCGGCATCCGCCCCACGCCTGCACGCGTGCCTTCAACGCGACATGGCGGGCCTGCAGCGCACTCAATGCCGCATCGGCATCGGTGCTGGCCGTGTCCGGCTGTAGTGCATCGAATGCTGCCTGCGCGAACGCCTCGATGGCATCGGGCACCAGTACCTGCGCCTGGTCGATCAGGTAGCGGTGCTTGCCACCGGTCACCCGCCAGACCAGTGCGCGGTCGCGGGAATCGAATTCTTCCACGCCGCGAACCGTCTCGATCACCTCCGGCCCGGACAGCGACAGCCGGCCTTCCTCCGACATGATCACGGTGCTGCAGCAGCGGGCGACGATGCCCATGCCACCGAACGCGCCGTTGCCGCTGCCGATCAGTGCTACCACCGGCACGCCTGCAGCGCGCGCATCCAGCGTGGCGCGCATGATCTCGGAAATGGCAATCAATCCCGCATTGGCTTCGTGCAGGCGCACGCCGCCGGTATCGAGCAGCAGCAGTACGCCTTCGGGCCGGGTCGCGGCTGCGCGGCGCAGCAGGCCAGTGAGCTTGGCACCGTGTACTTCACCGACGCCGCCGCCCATGAACTGGCCCTGCTGTGCGGCAAGCAGCACGCGCCGGCCACGCAGCGTGGCTTCACCCACAACGATGCCGTCGTCGAACGCCGCCGGCTGGTCCAGCTGCGCCAGATGCGGACTGATCATCCGTCGCGCAGGGCCCAGGAATTCCTGGAACGATCCGGCATCGACCAGGCCGGCGATACGCTCGCGGGCGTCGGCTTCGTAGTAGCTGTGGCGCTGTACGCGGTTCATGGCGTGCCTCCGGCCAGCAGCGTTTCCACTGCCTGGTCAAGGCGCAGGCTGACCACCGCCGGGGTTGCGCCGGCATCGTTGATCGAGATGCGCACATCGCGCAGCGGATGGCGTCGCGCGAAGTCGGTGATCACCGCTTGCCACACGCTGCCGAAGCCCTGCGCGGAGGTGATGATGCGCACCGTCATCGCGCCGTCCAGTGCGGCCGGCTCCAGCAGGATTTCCAGGTTGCCCGATGCCAGCACGCCGACCAGCACCGCATCGGTGGGGAAGTGTGCAGGCGTCGTGCCGTCGAATTGATAGTCAAGGGTTTCCATGCTCTGTCCCTTACCAGTTGCGGAAGCGCTTGGGCGGGTCGTACAGTCCGCCGGACCAGCGAACCAGGTCCTTCACCGAGCGTGCGGCCAGCAGATCGCGGCTGGCATCGCGCACGGAGATACCAAGGTCATCGGGACGGCGGATGACGCCACGGTCGCGAAGGTTCTCCACCATCGCGCGGTCGCGGCCCATGCCCACTGCGGTGTAGCCGGCCACGCCACGGATCGCCTGTTCGCGCTCCTCAGGAGTGCGGCACAGCAGCAGGTTGGCGATGCCTTCCTCGGTCAGTACATGGCTGACGTCGTCGCCGTAGATCATCACCGGCGGCAGCGGCATGGCCGCGCGCTCGGCCAGGTCCCAGGCATCGAGGCGGTCGACGAAGGCCGGCGCCATGTGCTCGCGGAAGGTTTCCACCATCTGCACCACCAGCTTGCGTCCGCGTGGCATCTCGCCCGGCCGCGCGGCTTGCTGGCCCGCCTTGATCCAGGCGTCGCTGGCATGGCGGCGTCCGCGTGCATCCGAGCCCATGTTGGGTGCGCCACCAAAACCGGCAATACGGTCGCGCGTTGCGGTGGAACTGTTGCCCTGCAGGTCGATCTGCAGGGTGGAGCCGATGAACATGTCGCAGGCATACAGCCCTGCGGTCTGCGAGAACGCGCGGTTGGAGCGCATCGAACCATCGGCGCCGGTGAAGAACACATCACCGCGCGCGGCGATGTACTTCTCCATGCCCAGTTCCGAACCGAACGAGTGCACCGATTTGACGAAACCCGATTCGATGGCCGGAATCAGCGCCGGGTGCGGATTGAGCGCCCAGTGCTGGCAGATCTTTCCCTTCAGCCCCAGCGATTCGGCGTAGGTCGGCAGCAGCAGCTCGATGGCGGCGGTGTCGAAGCCGATGCCATGATTGAGGCGGTTCACGCCGTACTCGGCGTAGATGCCCTTGATCGCCATCATCGCCATCAGCACCTGGATCTCGGAGATCTGTGCCGGATCGCGGGTGAACAGCGGTTCGATGTGGTTCGGCTTCGGCGCCTGGACTACGAAGTTGACCCAGTCAGCGGGGATATCGACGCGGGGGAGGGTATCGACGATCTCGTTGACCTGGGCGATGACGATGCCGCCACCGAAGGCGGTGGCCTCGACGATCACCGGGGTGTCTTCGGTGTTCGGGCCGGTATAGAGGTTGCCGTGGCGGTCCGCCGCCTGCGCGGCGACCAGCGCCATGCGCGGCGTGAGGTCGATGAAGTAGCGGCCGAACAGTTCCAGGTAGGTGTGGATGGCACCGATCTGGATGCGTCCTTCGGCCACCAGATTCGCCAGCCGCACCGATTGCGGGCCGGAGAACGAGAAGTCCAGTTTCGAGGCGATGCCGCGCTCGAATACATCCAGGTGCGAGGGCAGCGACAGCACCGACTGCACCATGTGCAGGTCATGCACCCGCGCGGGATCGAGGTCGGCCAGGCACTGGGCGAGGAAGTCGGCCTGCTTCTGGTTGTTGCCTTCCAGGCAGACCTTGTCGCCCGGCTCCAGCAGTGCGTGCAGCAGCTCGCCGACGTCGGCGGCGGCGACCTCATGGCCGCGTGCCCAGGGCGAAGCACGCTCCAGGCGCGCCTGACGGCTGCGTTCCAACGTATCCCAGCTCGGGTTCATCGACCGGCTTCCGATTGGCGTTGAGATAATTACGCCATAATTACGAACGGGAGTGCAACCCGCAATGCAGCAAAAAGAAGGGCCCGCGCGGAGGCGGGCCCATTCAGGGTTGGGGTGTGCCGACCAACGGTCGGCACCCACCGGTTCGCGGGCCCCTCAGAACTTCCAGCGCAGGCTGGCCGACACGAAGCGTGGTTCGCCGTAGTTGTTGTAGTCCAGGTTGGCCCAGTAGGTCTTGTCCAGCGCATTGCGCACGCTCAGCGTCGCGGTCCAGTTGTCGCTGATGCGATAGTTGGCGTTGAACTGCACCAGCATGTAGGCCGGCTGGTTCACGGTGACCGTGCCGCCCAACGGGTAGGCGATGTTGTAGCCCTGTACCTTGCTCTGCCACTGCAGGCCACCGCCGATGCTCAGGCGCTCCAGCGCGCCGCGCAGCTGCAGCTGCGTGTTGAGCTGCAGCAGGTCCTTGGGCGGATTGGCGTACAGCAGATCGGTGGCGGCGCGGGTGACCTTGACGTGGGTATAGCCGGCATTGACCGTCCAGCCCGGCAGGATCTCGCCGTTGACGTCCATCTCCCAGCCGCGGGCCTTGGTGCCGTTGATCCCGATGTAGGCGGAGGTGCCATCGCTGAGCGAACCGTCCGGCACGCTCATATCACGCACCGCGTAGTTGTCCTGCTTGGCCTCGAACACGGCGGCATTGGCAGTCAGGCGGCCATCGAGCCACTGCGTCTTGATGCCTGCTTCCAGGTTCGAGCCCTGCACCGGTGCCAGCAGGTTCTCGTTGCGGTCCTTGAAGTTCTGCGGATTGAAGATCTCGGTGTAGCTGGCGTAGGCCGACACGTTCGGAGTGATGTCGTAGACCAGGCCCACGTATGGGGTGACTTCATCGCTGACCTTGTACGCACCGCTGGTGGCCGTGTAGGCCCCGGTCGCGTTGTACGAGCGGCTGAGGGTTTCCCAGCGGCTCAGGCGTGCGCCGGCAATCAGCGACAGCGGATCCGCCAGTCGCAGGCGGGTGGCCAGGTAGACGCCACTCTGCGTGGTCTTGGCCACGCGGCGCGCGCCGGTGCGGCGGTAGGTCACCTCGGAGATGTCGCCGTTCCAGCTGTACACGTTGGGGATGTAGTAGCAGCGGTCGCTGCCACAGCGCGCCCAGTCGGTCGGGAAGTTCAGTGCGAGCGTGTTGGTGGTGCCTTCAAGATCCGACCACTGCGCACCGAGGGTGACATCGTGGTCGCGGCCGAACAGCGGGAAACTGCCGGTCAGGTAGGCATCGACATTGCGGCGGGTGTCCTTGGAATCACCGGCAGCGGCACGCAGGTAGATGCCCGAGCCGGTCACCGGGTCCGGGTTGCCGGTGCCGTACAGGCGTACGTTCTGCACGTTGCCGCGGGTGTAGGCGGTGTTGATCTTCAACAGCCAGTTGTCGCCGAAACGCTGTTCCAGGTTGGCGAAGGCGGTGTTGCTCTCGCGCTTCCAGTAGCTCCACTTCGGCGACAGATTGGTCGAGCGCGGCAGGTGCGCGAAGTTGCCCTGGCTGTCGAAGAACGGCACGGTGCCCCAGGTCGAACCGGTGGGGTTGTTGTCCTGGCTCTGGTAGCCGAGGGTGAGGGTGGTGCTGTCGGTGACATCGCCTTCCAGCACCGCCATGCCGGCCATCTTGTTTTCGTCGTAGCGGTCGTAGTACAGGCCACGATCGGTATAGGCGGCGACCACGCGGCTGCGGAAGCGGCCGTCGGCGGTCAGCGGCGCGGTCACGTCGGCTTCCATGCGGCGATAGTCCCAGCTGCCGGCGCTGACCGAGAACGAGGCGTCGAACTCCTTGCCCGGGCGCTTGCGCAGCAGGTTGACCGTGGCCGACGGCACACCGGCACCGCTGAGCAGGCCGTTGGCGCCGCGGATCACTTCGATGCGGTCGTAGAAGGCGGTGTCGTATTCCTGGTTGGTCGAACCGCTGTAGGTGGGAATGCCATCGACCTGGAAGTCGGTGATGGCGAAGCCACGCGCGTAGTACAGCGGGCGCTGGGTGTCATAGAAGGACACGCTGACGCCGGTGACGTTGCGCATCACATCGTTGATGCTGAACAGCGATTCGTCCTGCAGGCGCTTCAGGCTGATCGCGGTGGCCGACTGCGGGGTTTCCTGCAGGGTGATCGGCAGGCGGGTGGTGCTGGCCGGCGGCGCGGATTTTTCGGCGCGCACGCTGACCCGGTCCAGGGTTTTGGCATCGGCAGCACCATCGACGGCGGCCTCGGCGAACGCCGGAGACGCGACCACTGCGAGCGAGGACAGCAGGGCAGCCGGCAGCAGCGCACGGCGGGGCAGGCGATTACGGAACGTCAGGGACATGGCGGGTTCGAAGCTCGGAGACGGGAAGGGGGCGGCAGCAGTCGTCCAGCACCCGGGGCGGCGGCTTCGGGCACGGCAGGTCCATCTGGGAGAGGCGCGGTCACTGCGCAGGACGCAAATGTAAATAATTCTTAACAACATTACAATTCTCGTCATTGCGCAGAGGCTTCCCGGCATGCAGCAGCGCCCGTTTGGGGGTCGGATCCCTGCAACAGACACGGACGGCCACCCGAGGGTGGCCGTCCGTGTCTGTTGCAGGGAATCTGCCGGGCTTACAGCGCCTGCAGTTCCTCGTTGGCGTTGCGCTTTTCCTTGGCCGGTGCCGGCACCGCTGCCGGCGCGACCGCCGGGGCCGGCGCCGCCGCATTGGCGTCCACCGGCACCTCCAGGTACGGCAGGTGCAGGCTCTGGCTGGTCAGCGTGCGGATCTCATTGACCAGCGCCGCGCTGTCGTTGAGCTTGCGCCCGTACGACGGCACGATCTCGCGCAGGCGGCTTTCCCAGCCGGCCTTCATCTGGTCCGGGAAGGCCTTGGTCATCAGGTCCAGCATGATCGGCGGCGAGGTCGACGCACCCGGCGAAGCGCCGAGCAGGGCGGCGATGGTGTGGTCCTTGTCGGTCACGATCTCGGTACCGAACTGCAGCACCGGGCCCTTCAACGGATCGCGCTTGATGATCTGCACGCGCTGGCCGGCGGTCACCAGCTTCCAGTCGCCCGGCTTGGCATTTGGGAAGTACTTGACCAGTTCGGCCTGGCGATCAGCATCGTTCAAGCGTGCCTGGGCCATCAGGTACTGCACCAGGTCCAGGTTGTCCTTGCCCACTTCCAGCATCGGGCCGACGTTGTTGTGGTTGACCGAAGAATACAGGTCCCACCACGAGCCGTGCTTGAGGAACTTGGTGCTGTACAGCGCGAATGGCCCGAACAGGACCACCGGCTTGCCGTCCAGCTTGCGAGCATCCAGGTGCGGCACCGACATCGGCGGCGAACCGGTTTCGGCCATGCCGTAGGCCTTCACGCCGTGGCGCGAGGTCACGTCCTGGCCCTGGAAGGCGAGGAACTGGCCACCGACCGGGAAGCCGGCGTAGTCCTTCGATTCCGGAATGCCGGACATCTGCAGCAGCTTCAGCGCGGCGCCACCGGCACCGATGAACACGAAGCGGGCGTGGGTGGTGGACTCGGTGCCGGCCTTGAGGTCCTTCACCGTCACGTTCCAGCTCTTGTCAGCGTTCTGCCGCAGCGCGCTCACTTCGTGGTTGAGGTGCAGGCTGAAGTTCGGGCTGCGCTGCAGGCCGGTGGTCAGCTGGCGGGTAATCACACCGAAGTTGACGTCGGTGCCCAGCGGCATCCAGGTCGCGGCAACCTTCTGCTTCGGATCACGGCCTTCCATCAGCAGCGGTGCCCACTGCTTGATCTGTGCCGGATCCTCGGAGTACTGCATGCCATAGAACAGCGGGTTCTTCACCAGGGCCTGCTGGCGCTTGTGCAGGTAGGCGATGTTGTCATCGCCCCAGACGAAGCTCATGTGCGGGGTCGGGTTGATGAAGTCGCTGGGCTGGCTCAACCGGCCTTCCTTCACCTGGTGCGACCAGAACTGGCGCGAGACCTCGAACGATTCGGCGATGCCGACCGCGCGCTTGGTCTCGATGCTGCCATCGGGCAGTTCCGGGGTGTAGTTCAGTTCGGCGAAGGCCGAGTGGCCGGTGCCGGCGTTGTTCCAGCCGTCGGAGCTTTCACCGGCGACGCCGTCGAGGCGTTCGTAGATCTGGATGTTCCAGTCCGGCTGCAGTTCCTGCAGGTAGGTGGCCAGGGTGATGCTCATGATGCCGGCGCCGACCAGTACAACGTCGACGGGCTTGTCGTTGCTGGCGGCGGGCACCGAGCGCTTGGTCAGCGGCCAGTACAGGAACAGTGCGGCGGCCAGCAACAGCAGCACGAGCAGGGCGAGCAGAACCTTGCCAAATTTCTTCATGGGGGCGGGATCGTTGGCGGAGGGGAGGGGGTCAGGATGCGCGAGGGAACGCGAAAGGACGTGAAGAAACAAGGCGTTGCGCCATCCATTCGCGGATTTTAACCGCTTCTGGTCCTTTTTTGATGCAACGCAGCATCCGGCGTTTCGCGGCACCTTCACCCGGTAGCGCCAGGCCATGCCTGGCGACGCCTTCAATCAGACCAGTTCCAGAATCTCGTCTCCGGCGTCGTCGATCTCACCGGTCGGGCGCCAGCCCAGGCGGCGGTAGAAGCCGTGAGAGCGCGAACGCGGGTCTGCCGAACAGGCCAGGAACAGGCGCTGGTGGCCGGCGTCGCGGGTCAGGCTGACCACTTCCTGCAGCAGCTGCCGGCCGATGCCACGGCCTTCGTAGTCCGGCAGCAGGGCCAGTACCAGCACCTCGCCGCTGTCGCGGTCGGCGAAACAGTAGCCGGCCATGCGCTCGCCTTCCCAGGCAACACGACCGATCGAATCGCCTTCGGCGATGCCTGCGGCCCAGCTCTGCTCGGTGATGCCCAGTTCTGCCAGTTGAGCGGCACTGAAGGCGTTCTCGCGGGTACGCCCGCGCAGGTCGATGCAGGCGGCGGCATCGTCGGGGTGGGCATCGCGCACGGAGACGGGCATGCAGGACATCCTTGTAGTGATTGGCCGGTCAGTATCCGCATCGCGCATGGACCGGATGTGGAGGTTTCGTGGAGATCCGATGGAGCAAAAAGGGGACGGAGGGGATTAAGTCGTCTTTGTCCCGGATGTCATTTGGGTCTTAAGCGACTTAGTTCCCTCCGTCCCCTTTTGGGTGGCTCTTCATCAGCGCTTGCGCCGCACCAGCGCCGACGACGCCTCCAGCACTGCGCGGGTCAGCAGCGCCATGGTCTGCACGTCGCCCTTCCAGTGCTGCCAGTACAGCGGCACGTCTTCCCACGCGCGCTGGCGAACGTAGACCAGGCGTCCTGCGTCCAGATGCCGCTTCACCAGCGGCAGCGGATTCATGGTCCAGCCCATGCCGCCCAGGTTGGCCTGCACAAAGGCACGGGTGGAGGGAATCCACCAGGTCGGTGCGGTGCTGGGCAGGTCGTCGCCGGCCATGCGCCTCGCAAAGCGTGACTGCATATCGTCCTTGCGGTTGAACACCAGTACCGGTGCCGTGGCCAGGGCCTGGGCGGTCACACCCTTGGCAAAATGGCGCTCGCGGAACTCCGGGGTGCAGGTGGCGGCATAGCGGATGCTGCCCAGCGCATGGATCTGGCAGCCCTGCACCGGCTCGTCCAGGGTGGTCACCGCACCCAGCACGGTGCCCTGGCGCAGCAGTTCGACGGTGTGGTCCTGGTCTTCCACGCGCAGGTCCAGGGTGGTGCCGGTGCTCTGCGCGAACTGGAAGGCCGCCTGCGGGAACCAGGTTTCCAGGCTGTCATGGTTCACCGCCACCGGGATGCTGGCCTGCGGCAGGTCCTCGTCGGCCAGGCCCATCCGGTGCAGCGCATCGTGCTCAAGCAGGGCGGTCTGTTCGGCCAGCTGCACCAGCACCTGGCCCTCGGCGGTGGCGGTGGCCGGAGTGCCACGCTTGACCAGCAGGCGGCCGACTCTGTCCTCCAGTGCCTTGACCCGCTGCGAGATGGCCGACGGCGTGACATTCAGCGACTGCGCGGCGCGGTCGAAGCTACCTTCGCGGATCACTGCAGCCAAGGCGCGCAGCTGGGCATGGTCGATACGCATCGAATTAAGCTCCGCTAATGTTGGATTAGTAAGTTTAGCTCGTCTTTTTAATGTTGCGGCGCGACAATGGCGCCAGTTCCGGTGCTGTCCGCCTTCGCGAGGCACCGTCCCCCAAGCAAGTAAAGGCAGTGAATCCCATGTTCTCGGTCATCTCCGCCAGCACCGGCCTCGGTGCCTGGTTCTCTGGTGCAGCCACCGGCATCGGCCTGTTCGCCGTGGTCGGGGCCCAGAGCGCCTTCATTCTGCGCCAGGGCATCCTGCGCAAGCACATCGTGCCGGTGGTCGCCACCTGCGCGGCCATCGATGCCATCTTCATCTTCGCCAGCGTGGCCGGCCTGCGCACGCTGACCTCGGCGCTGCCGTGGCTGACCACCGCAGTGCTGTGGACCGGTGTCGCGTTCCTGGCCTGGTACGCGATGAAGTCGGCACGCCGTGCGATCGCCGGTGGCGGCGGCATGGGCGAGGCTGACAGCGACGACGGCAGCCGCCGCGCGGTGCTGATGGCCGCAGTCGGTTTCTCGCTGATCAATCCGCACTTCTGGCTGGACATGATGGTGATCGGTTCGATCGCCGAGAACTTCGGCAATGCCCGCATGGCCTTCGCGGCCGGCGTGGTCACCGCCAGCTGCCTGTGGCTGACCGCGCAGGGTCTCGGCGCGCGCCTGCTGGCACCGTTGTTCACCAAGCCCAGCACCTGGCGCGTGCTGGATGGCACCATCGCCGTGATCCTCAGCATCCTGGCCCTCACTCTGGCGGTGCGCGGGGTCCATTGACCCGGCGCACGCCCCCCGAACCCACGTCCTGACTCTCTCTCCAAGGTAGTGGTAACGACGGCACCGGCAACGGTGCCGTCGTTTTTTGTGGGGCCGCTTCGTCCACCTCTGGCGGGAAGCATCGGGGCCTGCCTAGAATCGGCGACCAGGACAAGGTGTCCGAAGGAGCAGGGGGAAGGATGCGCAGGACGATGTTGGCGGCTGCACTGGCCGCTCTGGGGTGCGTTGCCATGGGCAGCGTGGGTGCGGTGGATCTGTCGCAGTACGTGCGGCAGGAAGCCTTCACCGACATCAAGATTTCACCGACTGGCGAGTACGTCGCGGCGACCGTGCCGCTGGAGGATGCCACCGCGATCGTGGTGCTGCGCCTCAAGGACAAGCAGATGGTCGGCAATTTCCGGCCACCGGACAAGAATCACGCCTACCAGTTCGATTGGGTCAGCGACGAGCGCCTGCTGATCGGCCTGGCCCAGAAGTGGGGTTCGCTTGACCAGCCCAACCCGACTGGCGAGCTGTACGCGATCAATGCCAATGGCAACCGCGGCGAGCTCTTGGTCGGCTATCGGGTGGAAAGCAAGGGGCCGGGCACCCTGATCCAGCCGAAGAAGGTGGAGGCCGTTGCCGCATTCCTGGCCGATGACCTGCCAGGCGACGAGCGCAATGTGCTGGTTACCGTGTGGCCGCTTGCCGAAGACCCCTTCACCCGTGTCGATCGGATGGACGTGACCAGCGGCCGTCGCTCGCGGGTGGCGTCGTCGCCGGTACGGCGTGGCGAGTTCACCACCGATGGTGCCGGCGAAGTCCGCTTCGTGCACGGCGCCGGCAGTGACAACGTCAACAAGCTCTACTTCCGGGAGCGTTCCGGCGACAACTGGAAGCTGATCAATGACGAAGCGGTCAGCAAGCGCATCGAAACCGCCATCGGTTTCTCCGCTGGTGACGGCCTGGCCTATCTCAATGTCGAGCAGGCGCAAGGGCCCAACGCGATCGTCAGCTGGAATCCGCAGACCGGTGAGCGCGCGACGCTGCTGCGCGACGAGGTGGTCAATCCGTACCGGATCATCCATCGACCCGGGACCCATGTGCCCGTGGGTGCGCTGTACCTCGGGGACAAGCCGCGGACCCGCTTCTTCGACGACAGTTCGGCCGAGGCGCGCCTGTACCGCAGTCTGGAGGCGGCATTCGGAAGCGCGGTCTACATCACCTCCAGTACCCGCGATGGTCGCGTTGTGCTGGTGGAGACCTGGTCGGGCGCGAACCCCGGCGATTTCTATCTGTACGATACAGTGGCACGCAAGGCCGAGCACCTGATCAGCCGCAGTGAGTGGATCGATGTGGACCGCAGTGCCAGCGTGCGCCCGGTTGCATTGAAGGCTCGCGACGGACTGCCGCTGCATGGCTTCCTGACCCTGCCGGCCGGCAGTGACGGGCGCAACCTGCCGATGGTGGTGATGCCGCATGGCGGCCCCTTCGACATCTTCGATTCGGGCCAGTACGACCGTGAAACCCAGATGCTGGCCGCTGCCGGTTATGCCGTGCTGCAGGTCAATTTCCGTGGCTCCGGCAATTACGGCCGTGCGCATACCCAGGCCGGTGCGCAGCAGTGGGGCGCGGCGATGCAGGACGATGTCACGGATGCCACGCGCTGGGCGATCACCGAGGGCATCGCCGATGGCCGGCGCATCTGTATCTATGGCGCCAGTTACGGGGCCTACTCGGCGATGATGGGCGCTGCCCGCGAGCCAGGCTTGTACCAGTGCGCGGCCGGCTATGTCGGTGTCTACGACCTGCCGATGATGTACACCCGCGGCGATATCCAGGACCGCGGTTCAGGTGTGACCTACCTGCGCGAATGGCTGGGAGATCCGGCCAAGCTGGGCGCGGTCTCGCCGGTGAACCTGGCCGAGCGGATCAAGGTACCGGTGTTCCTCGCAGCGGGTGGCGAAGACAAGCGCGCGCCGATCCAGCACACCGAGCGCATGGAAGCAGCGCTCAAGCGCGCTGGTACCCCGGTGGAAAGCCTGTACTACAAGACAGAGGGCCATGGCTTCTACACCGAGGCCCACCGCAGCGAGTACTACGGCAAGCTGCTGGCCTTCCTGTCGCGCAGCCTGGGTGGCAAGACCGCGACCACCGCACCCGTGGCCGGCAAGGACAAGGCGCCCTGACGCAAAGGGCGGCGGATGCTCGATCCGCCGCCCTGGCTTTCCACACGCGCGGAAGTTACTTCACCCCGTGCATCATCCGCTTCAGTAGTGGCGCAGCAATGAAGGCCAGCACCGCGCAGCCCAGGCCGATCCACATCAGCAGCCAGAACAGGTGGGCATAGGCGCCGGCCGCGGCCACCATGTCCAGCGATTCGCCTTCTGGCACCTCGATCGCGGCCAGCTTGCCGAACAGCGCGGCCAGCGTCTCCGAGAATGCGGTGGCCAGGAACCAGGTGCCCATCATCAGGCTCATCACCCGCGGCACGGCCAGCTGGGTCACCGCCGACAGGCCGACCGGCGACAGGCACATCTCACCGCTGGCCAGCAGGAAGTAGGCCAGCACCAGCCACCACACGCTGGCCATCTCGCCGGTGGCGCCGACCTGCTGTGCGGCCAGCGCCAGTGGCACGAACGACAGCGCGCCGATCACCAGGCCCCACGCTGATTTCACTGGCTTGCCCGGCTCCCAGCCGCGGCGGTCCATCCAGGTCCACAACGCCGCGAAGGCCGGTGCCAGCAGCACCAGGAACAGGCCGCCCAGGTAGGTCAGCGAACCGGCGGTCTGCGGAATCACCAGGCAGTCGCGCACCAGCAGCACCAGCATCAGCGCAACGATGCCGATGAAGAACGCACGCGGTGCGGTCGAGCCGGGGCGTCGTTCGGAAAGGCGCGCGCTGACCACGAAGCCCAGCGGCGCCAGCAGCAGCGAGATGATCGACCACGGCAGCGGCGTGCCGCCGGTGATCACCAGCGAGGGCACGATGTCCTTGGTCAGCAGGCGGTCGGTGAAGGTCACCCACGAGCCGTAGGACTGCTCGTACATGGTGAAGAACACCAGCGCCATGAAGATCAGCACCATCAGCGCGATCATCTGCTGGCGCTGTACCGGCGTGCACTTGCTGCCGGTGAACCAGGCGAACCAGACCAGTACGCCGCCCAGCACCACCAGCATCAGCATCAGCGCCAGGCTGATTTCACCGCCCAGCGCGAACGCGCCGTTGCCGGCCGCCCACATCAGCCACGCGACCGGCAGCACACCGAGCACCGCGCACAGATAGATGAGCCATTCGCGCGGCAGGCCCAGCACCTTCTGCTTCAGCGCGGCCGGCTGCGGCGGTTCGGCATGGCCCTGCAGGTACTTCTGGCCCCACAGGAACATTGCCAGGCCGGCCAGCATGCCGATGCCGGCTGCACCGAAACCGTACTTCCAGCCGTAGGCCTCGCCGAGGAAGCCACACACCAGCGACGAGAACAGCGCGCCAAGGTTGATGCCGGCGTAGAACAGCGAGAAGCCCGAATCACGGCGCGGGTCGTCCTTGGCGTACAGCTTGCCGACGATGGTGGAGATGTTCGGCTTGAGGAAGCCGACGCCCATGATGATCAGCGCCAGCGACAGGTAGGTCACCGCCAGTGCCGAGGTATCGCGCACCACTTCGCCGTTGACCCGATAGGCGGCGTGACCCTCGAAGGCCATGCCCAGATGGCCGAGCACCAGCAGGATGCCGCCGAACAGCACTGCCCGGCGCATGCCCAGCCAGCGGTCGGCCAGCATGCCGCCGAACACCGGAATGCAGTACACCAGGCCGCCATAGGCACCGAGCAGGTCCAGGCCGGCCTTGTCGCCGAACAGGTGGTACTTGGTCAGATACAGCAGCAGCAGCGCCTTCATGCCGTAGAAGGAGAAGCGCTCCCACATTTCGGTGAAGAAGCAGACGTAGACGCCCTTGGGATGGCCCAGGAAGTCGTTGGAAGCAGTAGCGGCAACGGTCATCGACGGCAGGGACAGCAGGAAAGGGCGCGATTATAGGCCCGTAACCGGCGCCGCACCCGGTAGCGCCGGGCCATGCCCGGCGAACGGAGTCACAGGTACCGCAGCCACGCCAGATCGCGCCTTCGTGCCTTGAACCGCGCGAACGCCCGCGTCGGCGGATACATCACCACCGCCAGTGCACAGGCCAGCAGCAGCAGGCCGCTGACCGAATCCAGCGCATACAGCTCGCCGTGGGTCGGGCCCCAGGCCGCCAGCGCCGCCAGGTACAGCCCCTTCAGCACATACAGGTGCAGCAGGTAGAAGAACATCGGTGCTGCACCAATATCGGCCGATGGCTGCAGCGCACGTGCCAACGGCGGCCATTCGTACAGGCGCAACAGCAGCAGGCCCACGCCCAGCGTCAACAGCAGGAACTGCAGCGACGGCGGGTACTTGGTGAGGTTGAAGATGCTCAGCCAGGTACGCAGCGCGGTGGTCTGGTACTGCCAGGGGGAATCGCCGTATTCGTTGGCGAAGCGCAGCAATGCGAACAGGGCCAGCGCCCCCGCACCGGCCCAGAACAGCCAGCGCCGCCGCTGCTCCGGCGCGCGCTCGCGGGCGAACCACGGTCCCATCAGGTAACCCAGGGCGATCACCCCGATCCACGGCAGCACCGGGTAGGAGGTGCGCAATCGCAGTATCCCGGCCTCGATCCAGTCGCGCTGGTGCAGCACCTTCCACAGTACTGCCAGCGCGCCATTGCCTTCCACGCGCACGCCGTCGAGCAGGTCATGGCCGGCCACCAGCGCAATTGCCAGCACCAGCAAGGCCGGGCGCGGCAGCCATAGCAGGCCGGCCAGCGCGATCATGCTGAGGCCGATAGCCCAGATCACCTGCAGGTACAACGTGTCCGGCGGCAGCTGGAAGGTCCAGGCGAAGTTGACCAGGGTCAGTTCCAGCACCACCAGGAACAGGCCGCGCTTGAGCAGGAAGGCGGCCGTGGCCCGTCGTGGATCCGGCTGGCGCTGGCCGTACAGCCAGGCCGACAGGCCGGTGAGCAGCACGAACGCCGGCGCGCACAGGTGGGCCAGCAGGCGGCAGGCGAACAGGGCGGGAGAGACCGTGGACGCATCCATCGGGTCGCTGACCTGGTACTGCAGGAAGAAGGTCTCGCGGACGTGGTCGAGCAGCATCAGCAGCATCACGGTGCCGCGCAGCTGGTCGATGGAGGCCAGGCGCGGGGCGGGGGAAGGGGGCATGCGATGCAGGATGTGAAGGGACAACAGAAAGATATAACATATCAATTGAGTTCATGCCCACTCCGGCTTTGCTGCATCGGTCGGTTGCCCGTGCACGTGCGGGTCCATCGCACCGCAGCATCGGGCCCCATCCTTTGGCACGCTGGACTTGCCGGAGCCTGAACGCTAGCGTGGCAGGGATTTTTTGCCAGCAGGGGCTTTCATGAACCATGACGCTGCGCCCAAGCAGCTCACTTTCCGCGCGGTGGTCCTTGCCATCGTGCTGGCGGTGGTGCTGTCGGCCGCAAACGCCTACCTCGGTCTGTTCGCAGGCCTGACCATCGCCACCGCGATTCCCGCCGCGGTCATTTCCATGGGCGTGCTGCGCCTGCTGGGTGGCGGTTCCATCCTTGAAAACAACATCGTGCAGACCGGTGCCTCGGCTGGCTCGTCGATCGCCGCCGGTGTCATCTTCACCATCCCCGCGCTGGTGATCATGGGCTACTGGCCGGACTTCAAGTACTGGTGGGTGCTGGGCATCGCCGGTCTCGGCGGCCTGCTGGGCGTGCTGTTCTCGGTGCCGCTGCGGCGCTCGATGATCGTTGAAGACCCGCTTCCGTTCCCGGAAGGCAAGGCCGCGGCCGAAGTACTCAAGGCCGGTGAGAACCCGGGCCCGGGGCTGAAGATCCTCGGCCTGTCGGCGGTGATCGGTGCCTTCGTCAAGCTGGCCGCGGAAAGCGGCATGCGCCTGATTCCCGATGCCTGGGCTACCTCGGCCTACGTCGGCAGCTCCAAGGTCACCGCCTTCATCGGCACCAACCTGTCGCCGGCGCTGCTGGGCGTGGGCTACATCGTCGGCCTGAACGTCGGCATCGTGGTGGTGTCCGGCTCGATCCTGACCTGGCACATCGCCATTCCGATCTACCAGGCGTTCTTCATGAACACCGATCCGGGCCTGGCCGCCTCGGTCGCTACCGCATCCTCCACCGAGGCGGCGTTCGCCATCTGGGGTGCGAAGATGCGCTACCTGGGTGTCGGCGCGATGCTGATCGGCGGCATCTGGACCCTGATCTCGCTGCGCAAGTCGCTGCTCAACGGGGTCAAGAGTGGCTTTGCCGCTGCCCGCAAGAGCGGTGGTCCGGTACTGGCGCACACCGAACGCGACCTGCCAATGAAGTGGATGCTGGTGGCCCTGGTGGTGTTCACCCTGCCGCTGCTGGCGCTGTACCAGGCCATCGTCGGCCAGTGGCACGTGTCGATCCCGATGACCCTGATCATGATCGTCGCCGGCTTCCTGTTCGTGTCGGTGTCGGCCTATCTGGCCGGCCTCATCGGTTCGTCCAACAACCCGGTCTCGGGCATCACCATCTCCACCATCCTGTTTGCTTCGGCGGTGCTGGTGCTGCTGCTGGGCAAGGATGGCCTGCAGCCGGTGGGTGCCTTCGGCGCACCGCTGGGTGCGGTGGCCGCAATCATGATCGGTGCGGTGGTGTGCTGCGCCGCCGCCGTCGGTGGCGACAACCTGCAGGATCTGAAGGCTGGTTACATCGTCGGCGCGACCCCATGGAAACAGCAGTTGATGCTGGGCATCGGCGCATTCTCGTGCGCGCTGATCATGGCCCCGGTGCTGAACCTGCTGGCCACCGCCTATGGCATCGGCGTCAAGTCCGAGCTGCACCCGAACGCGCTGGCCGCGCCGCAGGCCAACCTGATGGCCTCGGTCGCAAAGGGCCTGTTCGGTGGTGAACTGCCGTGGACCTTCATCGGCATCGGTGCAGTGGTCGGTGCGGCCATCATCGCCTTCGACAGCTGGCTCAAGTCGCGCAACGCGCGCTTCCGCGTGCCGGTGCTGGCCGCCGCGATCGGTATCTACCTGCCGCTGGAGCTGATGGTGCCGATCTTCCTCGGCGGCCTGATCTCCTACCTGGTCGAGCGTTTCCACAAGGTGCGCGCCGATGATGAAGAAGGCCGCGACCGCGTGCACAAGCCGGGCGTGCTGTTCGCTGCCGGCCTGATCACCGGCGAGGCACTGATGGGTATCGCCATCGCCGTGCCGATCGTGGTCAGCAGCCGTGCCGACGTGCTGGCCGTGCCGTTCCACCTGCCGGCCGCGCAGTGGATCGGCCTGGCCGTGCTGTTCCTGGTCGGCTGGCTGATCTACCGCACCGGCAAGCGCGCCGTGGCATGACGCCCACGGGGTCGGATCCCTTCCCGCAGGGAAGGGCTCTGACCCCATGCTGGCAGCGTCTGGGGTCAGAGCCGATTCCCATGGAATCGGATCCGACCCCGACCTCCGACAAACCGCGCTACGGCGCGGTTTGCTTTTTCTGGCGGCAGCTCAGCCGCGGCCATGACCGATGGCCTTGGCAGGCCCGGTCGCGCAGGCCTACCATCGGTTTTTTGCCGTCCTGCGGAGACCCCGATGAAACTGCGTCATGCCCTGCTGCCACTGAGCCTGCTGGCTGCCCTGCCCAGCGTTGCCGCTGCCCGTGGCCTGGAAGTCCGCGACATGGTGGCCATGGACCGCGTTTCCGCGCCGGTACTGACCGCAGACGGCGGCACCGTGGTGTTCGCCAAGCGCAGCGTGGACGCCAACCTGAAGGCCTCTACCGCACTGTTCGCGCGCAATCTGCGTACCCGCGATGCAGCGCCGCCGAAGCAGATCACCCCGGCCGGCTGGAACGTCAACTCGGCGTCGCTGTCGGCCGATGGCCAGACCGTGTACTTCCTCAGCGCCAAGAACGGCAGCCAGCAGCTGTACGCGCAGCCGATCAGCGGCGGCACCCCGCGCCAGCTGACTGACTTCCCGGTGGACGTGGACAGCTACCACGTGTCGCCGCAGGACGACCGCGTGCTGTTCAGTGCCGGCGTGTTCCAGGCCTGCGCCTCGGACCTGGCCTGCACCGAAAAGAAGCTGAAGGAAAAGAAGGACGCCAAGGCCAGCGGCCAGGTGTGGGATTCGCTGTTCGTGCGCCATTGGGATACCTGGAACGACGGCCGCCGCAACACGCTGTTCGTGGCGCCGTTGCCCACGGCCAAGGCGGGTGCGGTCAAGGGCGCTTCGGCGCTGAGCGCGACCATCGACGGCGACGCTCCGTCCAAGCCGTTCGGTGGCAATGACGATTTCGCCTGGTCGCCGGATGGCAGCAGCGTGGTCGCCAGCATCCGCGTGGCCGGCAAGCAGGAGCCGTGGTCGACCAACTTCGACCTGTACCGCTTCGATGCTGCGGGCAAGCAGGCCCCGGTCAACCTGACCGCCTCCAACCCGGCCTGGGATGCCGGCCCGGTGTTCAGCGCCGACGGCAAGACCCTGTTCTACCGCGCTATGAAGCGCCCCGGCTTCGAGGCCGACCGTTTCGGCCTGATGGCGATGGACGTGTCCAGCGGCAAGACCCGCGAGATCGCGCCGCAGTGGGATCGTTCGGCGGGCGGCATCACCCTGTCCGCCGATGGCAGCAGCATCTACACCACCGCCGATGACCTCGGCGAACACCCGCTGTTCCAGATCGACGTGGCCAGCGGCAAGGCCACCAAGCTGATCGGCGACGGCAGCGTGACCTCGGTGGACGTGGCCGGCACCAGCGTGGCGATCACCCGCAACAGTCTGAAGAGCAACGACCAGGTGCTGGTGGGTCTGCTGCCGACCGCAGGCGAAGCCATCGGTGAACTGCGCGCGCTGACCCCCGCCGCCGGCGAGGTGCTGAATGACGTGTCCTTCGGCGACTACGAGCAGTTCGAGTTCAAGGGCTGGAACAACGACACCGTCCACGGCTATGTGGTCAAGCCGCACAACTACCAGGAAGGCAAGTCCTACCCGGTTGCGTTCCTGATCCACGGCGGCCCGCAGGGCAGCTTCGGCAACGGCTGGAGCTACCGCTGGAACCCGCAGACCTACGCCGGCCAGGGCTACGCCGTGGTGATGATCGACTTCCACGGTTCCACCGGCTACGGCCAGGCGTTCACCGATGCGATCAGCCAGCATTGGGGCGACCGCCCGCTGGAAGATCTGCAGAAGGGCTGGGACGCCGCGCTGAAGAAGTACTCCTTCCTCAACGGCGACAAGGCCTGTGCACTGGGCGCCAGCTACGGCGGCTTCATGGTCAACTGGATCGCCGGCAACTGGAACAGCCCGTTCAAGTGCCTGGTCAACCATGACGGCGTGTTCGACCAGCGCATGATGGGCTACGCCACCGAAGAACTGTGGTTCACCGAGTGGGAGCAGGGCGGCACGCCGTACCAGAAGGCCGCGAACTACGAGAAGTTCAACCCGGTCAACCACGTGGCGGACTGGAAGAAGCCGATCCTGGTCATCCACGGCCAGCAGGACTTCCGCATCCCGGTCGAGCAGGGCCTGGCCGCGTTCACCGCCGCCCAGCGCCAGGGCATCGAATCGAAGTTCCTGTACTTCCCGGATGAAAACCACTGGGTGCTGAAGCCGAACAACAGCATCCTGTGGCATGACACCGTCAATGCCTGGCTGAAGCAGCACATCGGCAACTGATGACTGCAGCGCCGCCCTCCGGGGCGGCGCTCTGCTTTCTGGTAGTGCCGGCCGCTGGCCGGCAACCGCTTGCTGCTTCCCACCTGAACGAGATTGCCGGCCAGCGACCGGCACTACCCAGAGCACCTGCATGATCCAGAACGACATCGTCGTCTTCGGTTTGATCGCCGCCACCCTCGGCGCCGTGTTCTGGACCGCCTCGCGCGAGCAGGGGCTGTGGAAGCGTTTCTACACCTTCGTGCCGGCACTGCTGCTGTGCTACCTGATTCCCGGCATCTACAACACCGTCGGCCTGATCGACGGCCAGAACACCAAACTCTACAACCCGATCGCGCGCGACATCCTGTTGCCGGCGGCGCTGATCCTGCTGACCCTGGCGGTGGACATCAAGGGCATCCTGCGGCTCGGCCCGAAGCTGGTACTGATGTATCTGGGCGCTTCGGCCAGCATCATGCTCGGTGCGGTGGTGGCCTTCCTGCTGATGCGCGCCGTGCATCCGGAAACCGTGGCCGGCGATACCTGGGCCGGCATGGCCGCGTTGGCGGGCAGCTGGATCGGCGGCGGTGCCAACATGCTGGCGATGCGCGAAGTGTTCGACGTCAACGCCACCACGTTTGGTCAGTTCGCGGTGGTCGATGTCGGCGTGGGCTATGTGTGGATGGCGGCGCTCATTTTCCTTGCTGGGCGCGCGGCGAAGATCGACGCGCGCAGTGGTGCCGATACCTCGGCGATCGATGAGCTGAAGGAGCGCATCGCGCGCTTCCAGGCCGAACACGAGCGCATTCCCAGCCTGACCGACCTGATGCTGATCGTGGCGGTGGCTTTCGGCGGCGTCGGCCTCTCGCATGCGATCGGTGCGCCGTTGGCGGCATGGTTCAAGCTCAACGTCAGCTGGGCCTCGCAGTTCAGCCTGGACGCACCGTTTGTCTGGGTGGTGGTACTGTCGACCACGCTGGGCCTGAGCCTGAGCTTCACCCGCGCACGCACGCTGGAAGGCGCGGGTGCCTCGCGGCTGGGCTCGCTGCTGCTGTATTTCCTGATCGCCTGCATCGGGATGCAGATGGATCTGCTGGCGTTGCTGGACCGCCCGTGGCTGTTCCTGCTTGGCATCATCTGGATCAGCGTGCACATCGTGCTGCTGTGGTGCCTGGGCAAGCTGCTGAAAGTGCCGTTCTTCTACTTTGCCATCGGTTCGCAATCGAATATCGGCGGACCCGCGTCGGCGCCAGTGGTGGCGGCCGCGTTCCATCCGGCGTTGGCACCGGTGGGTGTGCTGCTGGGCACGATGGGCTATGCCACCGGCACCTACCTGGCCTACATCGTCGGCATCACCCTGCGCGCGCTGGCGGGGCAAGGTTGATGGGTAGTGCCGGCCGCTGGCCTGCAACCAGGTGATGCTTCACTGGTTCATGAGGTTGCCGGCCAGCGGCCGGCACTACCGATGATTCAGGACGAAGGGATCTGACCCCGGTTCACGGTGGTTCACGCTACCGGCAACCCGCGTTCGATCAACCATGCTTTCGCGTCTTCCGCGTCCTGCTCGAACCACGCCTTCGTAGATCCCAACCGATACGTATACCCCCAAGCATCCATGTCAGCCATCAGCTGTTCGCTGCCGACACCAGGCAGGTGGCCGGCCAGCACGATCTGCAGGTAGCAGGTGGCGTCCTCTTCGGGCACCGAGTCGGTGGCATCGGTATGCACCTGCGCGCGGCGCTCGGGCGGCAGCACGATCAGGTGGCAGGCCTCGTGCAGCATCGAGTGCACAGGCGTGTCATCGCGCACGTACACGTCGCTGGCGATGATGCCGGCCTCGGGCTCGCCCCAGTAGCTGCCGGGAATCGGCGCGCCGGCGGCGACCCGGTGCAGCCGCAGGTCGTGTGCGGCGAGCAGGCGCTGCGCATCGGCGAAGGCGATATCGCCGACGCGGGTGACGTTCGGTTCGGGCGTGGTGTCGGTCATGCAGGTCATGCAGCCCCGCCCATGCAGGCACGGGCGGGGCAGGGGTCAGGGTTTGTCCGGGCCTTCCGGCAGCGCCACGGAGATGTCCAGCACATCGTGCTGGCCATCCTTGACCAGGTCGACCTTCACCGCATCGACGTCGATGTTGACGTACTTCTTGATCACTTCCAGCAGCTCGCGCTGCAGCAGCGGCAGGTAATCCGGACCGCCGCGGTTGCTGCGTTCCTGCGCGATGATGATCTGCAGGCGGTTCTTGGCGGTTTCGGCGGTGGTCTTCTTCGCTTTGAGGAAATCAAACAGGCCCATGCTTACCCTCCGAACAGCTTGCTGAAGAAGCCCTTCTTCTCGACGTTGGTGAAGCGCATCGGGCGTTCTTCGCCGAGGATGCGCGCGACGGCGTCGTCGTAGGCCTGGCCGGCAGCGGACTCGACATCCAGGATGACCGGCTCGCCTTTGTTGGAGGCGTTGAGCACGTCACCCGACTCGGGGATCACGCCGATCGCCTTCAGTCCAAGCACTTCCTCGACGTCGGCGATGCTGAGCATCTCGCCGCTTTCCACGCGCACCGGGGTGTAGCGGGTCAGCAGCAGGAAGGCCGGCACGTCCTGGCCGGACTCGGCCTTGTGGGTCTTCGAGTCGAGCAGGCCGATGATGCGGTCCGAGTCGCGTACCGAGGACACTTCCGGGTTCACCACGACCACGGCGCGGTCGGCGAAGTACATCGCCAGGAAGGCGCCCTTCTCGATGCCGGCCGGGGAGTCGCAGATGATGTAGTCGAAGCCGTCGGCGGCCAGGTCCTTCAGGACCTTGCCCACGCCTTCCTGGGTCAGCGCATCCTTGTCGCGGGTCTGCGAGGCAGCCAGCACGTACAGATTGTCGAAGCGCTTGTCCTTGATCAGGGCCTGCTTGAGGGTCGCTTCGCCGTGCACGACGTTGACGAAGTCGTACACCACGCGGCGTTCGCAGCCCATGATCAGATCGAGGTTGCGCAGGCCGACGTCGAAGTCGATCACCGCCACCTTCTTGCCGCGCCGTGCCAGGCCGCAGGCCAGGCTTGCGCTGGAAGTGGTCTTGCCGACGCCGCCCTTGCCGGAGGTGACTACGATGATTTCAGCCAAAGGACTTCTCCTGATGATTCTGTTTGGGTGCTGCGTCAGTCCAGCGCAGCGATCTTGATCTGGTCCTGTTCCAGCCACACCTGCACGGCCTTGCCGCGCAGGGTGTCCGGGACATCGTCCAGTACCTTGTAGTGGCCTGCAATGGCGACCAGTTCCGCATGGAAATCACGGCAGAAGATGCGTGCCGCGGTGTTGCCCTGAGCCCCTGCCAGCGCGCGGCCGCGCAGGGTCCCGTAGATATGGATGCTGCCGTCGGCGATGACTTCGGCGCCAGCGCCGACGGTGGCCATCACGGTCAAGTCGCAGTTTTCCGCGTACAGCTGCTGGCCCGAGCGCACGTTGCCCAGCTGCATGCGGCCCGGTTGCGGTGCGGCCGCATCGGCGACCTTGGCCACCGGCGTGGCCGGGGCTGGCTTCGGTTCGGCACGCGCGGCCCGGCGCGGTTCCGGTGCGGGCGGTGGCGGAGCCGGTTCGGCCTCGGCACGTTCGTACTGGGCGCGGAACTTGGCCAGCAGCGGCAGTCCGAGCTGCTGCGAGAGCAGGTCGACCGCGCTGGTGCCATAGGCCAGTGCCACCGGCAGCACGCCGGCACTGCGCAGGCCATCGACCAGCGCCTGCGCGGTGGCCACGTCCGGCACCTGGCTGAGGCCGCCGAAGTCGAGGATCACCGCCGCGCGGCCGAACAGCTTCGGCGCGCGGGTCACGCGCTCGTGCATTTCCTGTACGAGGCGCTCGACATCAAGGGTACGGATGCGCAGGTTGGCGATGCCCACCTGGCCGATCTTCAGTTCACCGGCCTGTTCGTAATCGAAATTCACCGCCACGCTCAGGTCCCCGTCGGCCGCTGTGCCTGTGCCGGCAGCTGCCGGGCACGTGTCCATGCCACATCCGGCAGCTTGTCACCGTAGGTCTCCTGGACCCACGGGTAGCTGCACAGTTCCTTGGCCAGCATGCTGGCGCGCACATCGACGTGCGGCATGGTGTTCTGGCCCAGCTCGCGGAAGCCGAAGCTGCCGTGGAAGAGCAGGGCGGCATCGGCGCCGTGGTCGAGGAAGACCTCGCAGGTCATCTGCGGATAGCGCAGCTCGGCGAAGCTCTGCGCGTCGGCATAGAACGCACGGCCGACGCCACCGCCGCGACGGCGGCTGGCGACCACGATGCGGTCGATATAGAAGAACGGGGTGTCCAGTTGCTGCTTGAACCAGGCGAAGTTGCTGCTGTCGTGCTGGCTGTCGCTGCCGAAGCCGATCAGGAAGCCGGCCAGGTTGCCGTCGCGCTCGGCGACGCGGAAATATTCAGCGGTTTCATAGAACAGGCGCAGGCGTGCCGCATCCAGGGGAAGGATGGCCAGGCCAGCGTTGTTGTTCAAAGCCAGGACGGAATCGAGCTCGTGCTCGCGCACGTCGCGGATGACAATCGACATTGTGACTCCGTGGGGTAACGCGGTTGGTCCATCAAAGGACCCTGCGCACGATTATTGCATGCCCGGGGTGGGCTGCGGCATGAACAGGCGACCGGGCGGGCATGACTTCCGTGGGGTGCGGGACGCAGGCTGGGCCCGTAGAGTGCTGGCATGTTGGGAGTCCTCAGCCATACACGCGTCCTCCGCCTGGCCGGCCTGTTCACCTGGGTCATGGTCGGACTGCCGCTGGCGTATTCGCAGTTCGAGAACCTGCACAGCCGCAACGACATGGGCGGTTGGGCGATCCTGCTGTTCGTCGCCTATCTGTCCTTCGGCACCGCCTACTACTGGCTGACCCGCATTCTGCGCAGCGACAGCCATACCACCTGGCTGGACCGCGGGCTGCTACTGCTGTTGACCGTCTCGGCGCTGGCGGTGAGCTTCCTCAGTGGCTCGGGCCTGGGCAGCATCCTGATGATGGTCGCCGCCGGGGTCATTCCCTGGATGCTGTCGGTGCGGCTGGGCGTGCTGTGGCTGCTGGTCAGCCAGCTGGCGGTGGCCCCGGTCTACTACATGCTGCTGCGCTTCCCGCTGTTCGAGGCGGTGATGCAGTCGCTGCTGTACGGCGGCTTCTCCATGTTCATCTTCGTGACCAGCCTGGTCGCCCGCCAGCAGACCGAGGCCCGCGACGAGCAGCGCCGGCTGAACGCGGAGCTGCGCGCGACCCGCGCCCTGCTGGCTGAAAGTGCCCGGGTCAACGAGCGCACCCGCATTTCGCGCGAGCTGCACGACCTGCTCGGCCATCAGTTGACCGCGCTGACCCTGAACCTGGAAGTGGCCAGCCACCTGGCCGAGGGCCAGGCCCTGGAGCATGTAAAGCGTTCGCATGGCCTGGCCAAGCTGCTGCTGGGCAACGTCCGCGAGGTGGTCAGCCAACTGCGCGAGACCGGTGCCATCGACCTGGCTGCCGCGCTGCGGCCGCTGACCGAGAACGTGCCCTCGCTGGACATCCAGCTGGAGATCGAGGACTCGCTGAACGTGGAGGACCCGCAGCGGGCCCACGTCCTGCTGCGCTGCACCCAGGAGATCATCACCAACGCCGTGCGCCATGCCGGTGCGCGCCATCTGTGGATCAAGGTGTACCGTGAAGCCCCCGACCGGGTCGTGATCGAGGCCCGCGACGACGGTGTCGGCGCGGAAATGGTCAATGTCGGCAATGGCTTGCGCGGCATGCGCGAGCGCCTGCAACAATGTGGTGGCCAGCTGCAGGTCGAGACCCGTCCCGGCGAAGGCTTCCGCCTGCGGGCGACGGTGCCGGCAACGGTGCTGGTGGCCGCCCTTACCAAGGTTCCTGAAGGAGTGCGTTGATGATTCGCGTCTGCCTGGTCGACGACCAAACCCTGGTGCGGCAGGGAATCCGCTCCCTGCTGGCGCTCGACGACGGTATCGAAGTAGTGGCCGAAGCCGGCGATGGCCGGCAGGCGGTCGAGCTGATCCCGCAGGTGCGCCCGGACGTGGTGCTGATGGACATGCGGATGCCGGTGATGTCCGGGCTGGAGGCGCTGCAGATGCTGTCCCGGCAGGAACAACTGCCGCCGACCATCATCCTCACCACCTTCGATGACGATCAGCTGGTGCTGGCCGGGCTCAAGGCCGGTGCCAAGGGCTATCTGCTCAAGGACGTGACCCTGGCACAGCTGGTCGGCGCCATCCGCACGGTGGCCGACGGGGGCTCGCTGGTGCAGCCGGCGGTGACCCAGCGCCTGTTGTCCGGCCTGGAGCACATGCGCAACGACTTCGTCAGCCTGGATCGCCCGGATCCGTTGACCGACCGCGAGACCGAGATCCTGCGGCTGATGGCCAGTGGTTTCTCCAACAAGGAGATCGCCAATTCGCTGGGCGTGGCCGAAGGCACGATCAAGAACCACGTGTCCAACATTCTCTCCAAGCTGGGCGTCCGCGACCGTACGCGTGCCGTACTGAAGGCGTTCGAACTGCAGCTGGTCTGAGGAAAATCGTTCCCGGACAACGACTTGGACCGCAACCCCGGACCCTGGCCGGGGTTGACCCCTACATGCCGGGCACCGGTATGCGTTACCCTTCGAATTCTTTGTCCATACAAATACGCAGCCGGCAGGGAAACCGGTGCGCCAATCCCGATAAACAATGCCCGCGAAGCCTGCTAGGATTGGCGCTTCGCTTCAATCAACCCGGCCGTGGGATCGGCCCCGGAGACTCTCTGAATGACCCGTATTATCGAGTTCCTGATCGCCTTGGGGATCGTGGCTGGCCTGTTCGTCATCATTGGCGTATGTCTGCCGGGCGAGCGTCACATCACCGAAAGCATCGAGACCAACCGCAAGATGACGATCGTGTACGACACGGTCAGCAGTCTGCGCCGCTTCAAGGACTGGAACCCGCTGGTACTGCGCGATCCCGCCGTTGAACTGAAGCTGTCCGGCCCGGTCTCCGGTACCGGTGCCACCCTCGACTTCACCTCCAAGGACCTGGGCACCGGTTCCTGGAAGATCACCGAAGCCGAGGAAAACAAGCGTGTTGTGATCAACATCGACGACGCCACCAAGGGTCACGACAAGGTCACCACCTTCACCCTGGAGCCGACCGGCAAGGGCGGTCGCAACGTCAAGATCACCCAGGACTACTCGGTGAAGTACGGCTTCGACCTGTTCGGCCGTTACGCCGGTCTTTATGTCAGCCGCCAGATCGGCGACGACATCAAGATGGGCCTGTCGCGCATGGCCAACATGCTGGCCAGCGTTCCGAACGTGGACTACCGCACCCCGGAAGCCCCGCTGACCGATCTGGCCATCGTCGATGTGCCGGCTGAAGACCTGCTGGTCGTCAACGCCGGTAACGTGGACCGCGGCCAGGACAGCATCACCAAGTCCATCAAGGACAACCAGGAGTGGATCAAGCGCGTGATGGAGGCCAATGGCCTCGAAGCCGCCGGCCCGTTCCGCATCATCACCACCGACTTCGGCGCTGAGAAGTACGCCTTCGACATCGCCCAGCCGGTGAAGAAGAAGGGTGCTGAAGGTGCAACTGCTGAAGCCCTGACCGTCAAGATCGACGGTGGTGCTCCGGTCAAGTACGTGCACGTTGCTCCGCACCGTTCGGCACATGCGGCCTACACCGGCCACATGGCGGGTCTGGACGTGGCGCGCAGCGGCCTGCGTGCCTGGGCCGTGACCTCGGGCAACGAAGTCATCGACCGTCCGTACGAAACCTGGAAGGACGGCCTCGACAAGTCGTTCACTCCGGAAGCCACGTACGACATCTACTGGGCCGTCAAGTAAGCCTCGGCTGACCCATGTAGTGCTGGACACGAAAACGCGCCGCTTCCTGCGGCGCGTTTTTTTTCATCCCGCGCCCGGCATCGGGCGCTGCGCAAGGAGCAGTCATGTTCAATCTTGAACGACGCGCACGTAAGCCCTCGCTGCTGGCCTGCCTGGGGGCGTTGCTGGCGGCGGCTTCGATCGGTCTGTCCGCCTACGCTTCGCACGGTGTTGCCGATCCGCTGGCGCAGCAGCATCTGAACATGGCGGCGTTGTATGCGTTCGCGCATGGCGCGGTGCTGGTGGCGCTGGGGCCACGTGCGCAGGGCGCGATCGCGCACCTGGCGCTGTACGTGCTGCTGCTGGGCGTGCTGCTGTTTTCCGGCAGCCTGGTGGGCGGCGCGTTGTGGCAGTGGCCGACGCGGCTGGCGCCGATCGGTGGCACCAGCATGATGGCCGGATGGGTGCTGCTGGCGATCAATGCGTTGAGGCGGTAACTGAGTCGAGATTGTCGCTTCAATCCATGCTGATGCGATCTGCACCGTTCATGGGCGTTACTTTTCTTTTCGCGCGAAAAGAAAAGTAACCAAAAGAAGCGCGCCGCCGGCCGCGAGCCGGCGCTGCGCACCGGTGCCCTGTGCTCCTCGGCCCGTCGAGGGGCGGTGCGGGAACTCGCTGCGCTCAGACACCCGCACCTCTTCGCCCTCGCCGGACCTGCGGTGCTCGGCTCGCTTGAAGGCGGACCCAACAGCCGCGCGCTGATCCGTTATAGAGGCTTCGAGCAAGGCGACCCGCTTCTGCCTTTCCTCTCTTGTTCCATTCCGTGGCGGACGCACGCGGAATCTGTCCGTGGCCGGGTGGGTGGGTTGCGCAGGAGCGTAAGCGCCATGGATGGGGCGCCCGAGCCTACAGGGACGTATTGACTGCGTCTCCTGCGCAGCCCATTCGCCCGGACAGCTCCATGGAGTTCGCCTTGCGGCCGCCACGAGGGGCTCAGCCGTTGGCCGGTCCCCAGCACCAATGCCACGGTTCGTAGACGATCCCGTGCGGGTTGTCGCGCGGGTAGCTCAAGTGGAAACCATGCTCGCCGGCATGTGCCTGCAGCCACGCGAACGCGTCGGTGGCTTCGAACGATTCTTCGGCCGGCGCATCGCCCGGTGTGCCGATGTCCAGCGCGTGGCCGCTGTGATGTTCGCTGAAACCCGGCGCGGCGTTGACCTTCAGAATCTCCGCCACGCTCAAGCCGCGCGCCAGCTTCCGTTCGAAGATGCCCAGCTGGTAAGCGTGGCTGCGGAAGCCGGAGATCGCGTCCAGCGCAATGCCGTCCCGCGCGGCGTGCAGGCGCATGCGACGCCAACCCTGCGCGGCACCGCGGCGCAGCCACAACGGGCGGGCGAAACGATCACGGCCGGCGAAGTGCAACAGGCAGGGCTCGGGTTCCAGTGGAAGGCCGCTGTCGTCTGCATAGCGCTGTGCATCCAGACCCAGCTGCTGCAGGCGATGCTGCAGCCCGGCCAGCGGCAGCCATTGCTCTTCCAACGCAGCGCCGAACGGGCGTGCCACTGCCGCGTCCAGCAGCGCCAGCGCTTCCTCGACCCCGGGCTCGCGCGGCAGGCTCGGCACCAGCGAGTGCACGCCATGCGCCAGTACCGCCGCAAGGTAGCGGCCATCGCGTTTGCGTCGCAGCACCCAGCGCGCACGCGCCAGCAGGCGTGCATCGAGGTTGCTGCGCGCGCGCAGCAGGTTGGCGGGCCACAACTCGATGGCTTCGGTATTGATCAACAGCGGCGTGGTGCGGTGCATCGATCCAGCTTACTGCGGCAGCGCGGTGGCGGCCACCTTGCGCAGGGCCTCGAGCAGCACCTGCGGCCGGTCCAGGCTGAGCAGCAGCGTGCTGCCATCGCTGACCGGAAGAGCGAGAACACGTGCACGGTCGGTGACCAGCGCGAAACCCTTGCCACCGCCCTGCAGGCGGAAATGGCCGGAATGGAAGCCGGGCATCGAATAGCCGTTGGTCTTGAAGCGGATGCCATAGCGACGATCACGGCTGAGATCGACCACCTCGGCCTGGTCCAGCCGCAGCTGTGCCACCGGCACACGCCGACGGTACATCGTCGAGCGCACATCCAGCACGTCACCGGCCAGTTCCACCCGGCGCCGGAAGAAGGCCGTGCCCAGCCCGATGCCCATCAGCGCGATCACCACCAGGCTCCACGCTGCGCTGCCACCCATCCGGAACCAGGGCGGGGAGAGCGTCACTTCGATCCAGGGCGCAGTGGCCGGTGCCTTGTACAACTGCGCATACACGCAGGCCACGAACGCCACCAGCAATGGAAGGACCACCCAGAGCACGCGCAGCGGCGAGCTCTCGGCCACTTCAAACGGTTTCGGATCGCTGCCGCCCATGGCTCAGGACTCCTTCTTGAACACCAGCATGGCCGGGCGCATCGGCGCGGGGATGATGATGTTGACCAGTTCCCAGCCCAGCTGGCCCTGCCGGCCCAGCTCGGCCTGGACATCCTCGGCCTTGAGTACGCCCATCATGGAGGTCTTGACCTCGATCGTCTGGTAGCTCCAGCGCTTGCTCATTCCTTGTCCTCCGGCGATGCCTTGGGTTTGGGCAGGCGTCCTGCCTTGCGCAGCGCGTCGCGCAGCACGTATTCGATCTGAGCGTTGAGGCTGCGCAGTTCGTCATCAGCCCAGCGCTGCGCCGCGGCCAGGACCTCGGCATTGATGCGCAGCGGATAGGCTTTCTTCTCACTCATGGGGGCTCCTGGCGGGGCGGTGGGGCGCCCCGTTGCGAGGGTGGCTCAGTACAGCGAGCCGGCGTTGACGATCGGCTGGGTGCCGCGGTCCGAGCACAGCACGGTCAACAGGTTGCTGACCATGTGCGCCTTGCGTTCCTCATCCAGCTGCACCACGCCATTCTTCTGCAGTTCGGCCAGTGCCATCTCCACCATGCCGACCGCACCGGCAACGATGCGCGTACGTGCGGCGATCACCGCATTGGCCTGCTGGCGCTGCAGCATCGCCTGGGCGATTTCGGCGGCGTAGGCGAGGTGGCTGATGCGTGCGTCGATCACCTGCACGCCGGCATCGGCCAGGCGCTCGGCCAGTTCGTTCTTCAGGTGCTGGGAGATCTCGCTGGCATGGCTGCGCAGCGCGAGCTGGCCTTCTTCGTGCTGGTCGTAGGGATAACTGGTGGCCATCGCACGCAGCGCCGATTCGGACTGGATGTGCACGAAGCTCTCGTAGTCGTCCACGTTGTAGACCGCTTCAGACGCATCGACCACCTGCCACACGATCACCGCAGCGATCTCGATCGGGCTGCCATCGAGCTCGTTGACCTTCAGCTTGCCGCTCTCGAAATTGCGCACGCGCTGGCTGACCCGGCGCTTGCTGTAGAAGGGGTTGTTCCAGCGCAGGCCGTTGTCCTTCACCGTGCCCACGTATTTGCCGAACAGGCTCAGCACGGCCGCCTGGTTGGGCTGGACCGTGTACAGGCCGGCCAGAGCGAAGATCGCCAGCGCCGCCACCAGGATGCCGACCAGCATCAGCAGCAGGTTCGGGGAGCCGGTGCTGGCCTTGGCTGCCACCCCCAGTACGAACAGGGCGCCGCCGGCGAGGGCGACAAGCAGGGCGCCGGCCAGCGTGCCGAGGCCGTTGAGGGAAGACAGCGACTTCTCTTTCATGGCGGTACGTCCTTGAGGGTTCGAAATGAAGATATCAAAGTGATATCACATAAGGGCGACCGTTCGTCGGATGCCATGGCCTGGGTGCCCGGCCAGCTAGAATGCCCACCCGCCTTCACATTGCTGCTGGAACCGCCATGGCCAAGCTTGGAACTCCGTTGTCCCCCTCTGCCACCCGCGTGCTGCTGCTGGGCTCGGGCGAACTCGGCAAGGAGGTGGCCATCGAGCTGCAGCGGCTGGGCGTGGAAGTGATCGCCGCCGACCGCTATGCCGATGCCCCGGCCATGCAGGTGGCGCACCGCTCGCACGTGATCGACATGCTGGATGCGATGGCCCTGCGTGCGCTGATCGCCCAAGAGCAGCCACACCTGGTGGTGCCGGAGATCGAGGCCATCCACACCGAGACCCTGGTGCAGCTGGAACAGGAGCAGGGCCTGCGGGTGATCCCGACCGCACGCGCCGCACGCCTGACCATGGACCGCGAGGGCATCCGCCGCCTCGCCGCCGAAACCCTGGGCCTGCCGACCTCGCCGTACCGCTTCGTCGATACCGAAGCCGAGTACCGTGCAGCCGTGGCTGCCATCGGCCTGCCGTGCGTGGTCAAGCCGGTGATGTCGTCCTCGGGCAAGGGCCAGAGCACCCTGCGCAGCGAGGCGGACATCGCCCCAGCGTGGGAGTACGCACAGACCGGTGGTCGTGCCGGTGCCGGTCGCTGCATCGTGGAGGGCTTCATCGACTTCGATTACGAGATCACCCTGCTGACCGTGCGCCATGCCGGTGGCACCTCGTTCTGTGCGCCGATCGGCCATCTGCAGAAGGACGGCGACTACCGCGAGAGCTGGCAGCCGCAGCCGATGTCGAGCAAGGCGCTGGCGCGTGCCGAAGAGATCTCGCGTGCGATCACCGATGACCTCGGCGGCTGGGGCCTGTTCGGCGTCGAGTTGTTCGTGAAGGGCAACGAGGTGTGGTTCAGCGAAGTGTCGCCGCGCCCGCACGACACCGGCCTGGTGACGCTGGTATCGCAGGAACTGAGCGAGTTCGCGCTGCACGCGCGCGCCATCCTCGGCCTGCCGATTCCGGTGATCCGCCAGAGCGGACCGTCGGCCTCGTGCGCGCTGCTGGCGCATGGTGAGGGCGTGCCGTACTTCAACAACGTCGCCGCCGCACTGCAGGTGCCGGATACCGCCGTCCGCCTGTTCGGCAAGCCGAGCGTGCATGGTCACCGCCGCGTGGGCGTGACCCTGGCGCGCGCGGAAACCATCGACGAAGCGCGCGCCATCGCGCGTGATGCTGCCGACGCCATCGGCGTCGAACTGCGCCCGTAAACCGGTAGCGCCGGGCCATGCCCGGCGACCGCATCCCGGTGGGTACCGACCGTTGGTCGGTACCCCATCGACACCGGTTACGGCTTCACATCCACCCACACCAGGTGATGGTCGCTGCCGTCGGCGATCTTTGCTTCCGGGCTTTCATTGGCCGGCCAGAACACGCCGCTGCCGATGTACTCGAAACCGGTCGAGGGCAGCACGTAGTCCAGGCGCATGGTGCCGGACTTCGGGCCGAAATCGCCGGTGGCGTGGAACGGTGCGCCCTTGCGCTCGATGCCCTTGGCCGCATAGGCCAGGCTGGTCTGTTCGGCACCGACGCTGCGCGGGGTGGGGTAGCGCAGCACGCGGGCGTTCTCGATCAGTTCGACGATCGCCTCATGGCGGCCATCACCATCCACCGGGTCGTTGTTGAGGTCGCCGAGGATCACGAAGCGTGCGTCCTGCGCCAGGCCGCCGCACTGGCCCTTGTCGTCGCACAGCCACGGCTTGTCACCCTTGGACAGGTATTCCTGCCACAGGCGCAGTTCGTCGTGGTTGCGCGCGGCATTGCGCTTTTCCGGGCCATCGAACACTGGCGGCGTCGGGTGCGAGACCAGCGCGTGCACCACGCCGGCCGGGGTCTTCACCGGCACGTCCCAATGCGACTTCGACGACAGCCGCAGCTGCGACCACACGTGGTCGTTGTAGAAACTCTTGCCGGTGCGCGGATCGACCGGGCGGATCGCGCCTGGCATCGCACTCCACTTCAGCAGCTGGAAGCTGCGCACCTTGGCTTCATCGATCGGGTAGCGCGACAGCACCAGCATGCCGTATTGGCCTGGATGCAGGCCGTAGCCCCACGCATCGTTGCCGCGGCCTCGGCCTTCGCCGCCGACCACGCCGTTGTTGTCCAGGTCCAGGCCGCTGGGCACGCCAGTGTTGACCGGGGCCAGGTAGCGGTAGGCGAAGTGCAGCGGCTTGCCGCCGCCGGGCTGGGCCACTTCCAGGTAGCGTTTCTGGAACAGGTCGGCGGCGCGGTGGGCGTCGTCGAAATCGAATTCGTTCAGCAGCACCAGGTCCGGGCGCGCCTGCTGCAGCACCGCGGCGATCTTGCGCGCGTGCTCGCTGTCGCCTTCCAGCTCCTTGATCAGGCCACCGGTCTCATCGGAGTACAGCGAGGTGTTGTAGGTGGCCAGGCGCAGCGCAGCGGACGGCTTTTCGGTCATCGCAGGGGAAGTGGCGAAGGCGGGGGCGGTGGCGCCGCAGAGCAGGGCCAGGGCGAGGATCTGGGGTCGGAGGTTCATGCGCCGTATTGTGCACCCGGCCCGGTGTCAGTGGTTTGTCAGCGTCCGTCCAGTTCGTCGTCGAAATCGTGCCAGCGGCGGCCGTCGTAGGCTTCCAGCGGTCGATAGCGCCGTTTGTAGTCCATCTTCTGATGCCCGCGGATCCAGTAGCCCAGGTACACGTGCGGCAGGCCCTCGCGGCGGGCCCATTCGATCTGCTGCAGGATCGCGAAGGTGCCCAGCCCACGCGCGGCATGGTCCGGGTCGAAGAAGGTGTAGACCGCCGACAGGCCATGCTCGGTGACGTCGGTCACCGCCACCCCCAGCAGCTGGCTGGGCTGGCCATCTTGGCCCGGCAGGCGCATTTCCATGAAGCGGGTGTGTGACCAGCTGCCGATCAGGAACTGCTCGAACTCGTGCGGGCCGTGGTCATCCATGCCGCCATTGGCGTGGCGATGGGTGAGGTAGCGGTGATACAGCGCGAACAGGTCGTCGCGGGCGGTGGCGGCGGTGATCCGCACTTCCAGGTCTTCATTGCGGGCGGCACAGCGGCGCTGGCTGCGGTCGGGGGCGAAGCGAGCCACCGGAATACGCACCGCCACGCAGGCCTGGCAGTGTGCGCAGTGCGGGCGGTAGACCAGGTCGCCGCTGCGGCGGAAGCCCCAGCTCAATGCCAGCGGGTACAGGCTGCCGAGACGACGGTCGTGCGGGTCCAGCACCAGGTCGCGTGCCGCCCGGTCCGACCAGTACCCGCAGGGGTGCTCGCCGGTCTGGAAAAGTCGCAGTTCGTCGTCTCTGTCGCCGTGAATCGCCATGGGCACAGCATAGCCCCAGCCTGTCGCAGTGGCGGCGACTGTCCGCCGGATGAATGGAATCGGCAGCGGCGTCAACCGATGTCGCGCCCGGGCGTTGTTGTCTCCCGAGGGTGAAGTGATCACCCCGACGCAATCCCCATCCCCAGGAGTGACCCCATGATCCGTACCCCCCTGCTGCTGGCCCTGCTGCTCGGCACTTCCGCTACCGGTATCGCGCTCGCGGCCGACACCCCGACCACGCCGGCGCAGCGCCCGGCCAAGCTGGACACCAACGGCGACGGCGTCATCGACCGCAGCGAGGCCGCTGCCAACCCGCGCCTGGCCGCGAAGTTCGACGAGCTGGACAAGAACAAGGACGGCAAGCTCTCGCGCGATGAGCTGCCGCGCTGGCAGCATGGTCGCCGTGGTGGCCACGGCGGTGAGCGCTGGGCCAAGCTGGACGTCAACAAGGACGGCCGCATCAGCCGCGAGGAAGCCAAGGCCGATCCGCGCCTGGCCGCGCGCTTCGACCAGCTCGACCTCAACAAGGACGGTTACCTGGACAAGGCCGACCGCGAGCTGCGCATGAAGCAGCGTCGTGATGCCTGGTTCGCCGCCGCCGACACCAACAAGGATGGCCAGCTGAGCAAGGCCGAGTTCGATGCCGCCAAGGGCCCGATGCACGGTGGCCCGCGCCACGGCGGCCCGCGTGACGGTGCCGCGCCGAAGCCGCAGCGCTGAGTTTCATTGCAATGATCGACGACAACGCCGGCGCACTGCCGGCGTTGTCCGCTACAGGCGGCCGCTGCGTGCCAGCGAATACACCACCAGCGCGATGACCATCAGGTTCATCGCGATGATGCCGGTGCGGCCATACATGGATTCGTACTTCCAGTTGGTCCCGGTGCGCCCGCGCCGTGCCGAATCGCGCGCGATCATCGGTGCCATCACCCGTTGCAGCGGCGCCAGGCACTGGTAGTTGACCACCCCCAGGCCCACGGCCAGTACCGTCAGCTGTGCCCAGACCGGTGTCTGCAGCAGTACCGCAAGCAGGATCGCCAGGCACCAGAACATGCCCGTGATGATGTTGAGGTAGAGGAAGCGGCGCACGTCGGCGCGCTCGGACGCCGTTTCGGTGTACGACATCAGGAAGCGTCCGCCCAGATAGCTGCCGATCGCACCACCGACCACGCCGCCAATGACCGCCCCCCAGCTTTCGGCCGGCAGCACGTGCAGTTGGCCCAGCGTGGCGGTCAACGAGCCCATCGCGGTTCCGCCCGCAGCGCTGGCGCCGCCGAGGCCAAGCTTGCTGCCGCCGATGCCGACGCCGGTGCCGAGCAGGATCGCGGCGCTGGCCGTGCCGGGCGCGGCCACCAGCACCATCGACACCACGGCGGTGGCGAATGCCGCGCTCGGCGCACTGTTGCGGGCGAATTCGCCGAAGCGCTGCAGCAGGCCATCGCGCACCAGCGCGCGGGCGCGTGACAGGCGCTTGCGCACGGCCGCATCGCTGAGCCCGAGCAGGTCGGCCACCTGCTGCGAACGCTGGCCTTCACGGTAGTACAGCAGCAGCACTTCGCGGCTATCGGCCGGCAATGCGGAAATGATGTCCTCGGCGGCGATCTCTTCTTCCACCCGCTGCAGGCGGTCGGCGGCCCCCGGGGTTGGATCGGCGGCCATGCCCAGTGCCACTTCGGCCGCCTCGCCGGTCAGTGGCCGGCCGCGCTGCGCGCGCAGCCAGTCGCGGGCCAGGTTGCGGGTGATCTGCCGCAGCCAGGGCAGGAAGCTGGTCGAGCTGCGCAGCTGATGCAGCTGCTGCCAGCCTTTCACGAACGCTTCCTGGGCGATGTCCTCGCTGGCCTGGCGGTCGCGGGTAATGGCCAGCGCGATGGCGGTGACCGTGTTCTGGCAGGCCAGCACGATGCGGCCATAGGCATGCTGGCAGCCGCCAGCGGCCGCAGGCAGTTCGCGTTCCAGGGTCTGGTCGATCGATGCGGCGAAGGTCGTCATGGCGGCGGCTCTCCTGCTGGGATTGTGTCCCATGACGGAGCCGCGTGCCGGTTTGTGACCGGTCATTTGTCACGGTAGCGCCGGGCCATGCCCGGCGGCCCTTCTACAGGGCGACACGGCTGCTGATGCAGGCCGCTGCGCTCGCCGGGCATGGCCCGGCGCTACCGCACCCGGTTACTTTGCGGGCTGGATCCGGACCCGCACTTCTTCCTCTTCCGGTGCCGCCTGCGGGGCCGGTTGCGTCGGCTGCGGCTGGGCCTGCGGGGCAGCGGCCGGTGCGACCGGCGCCGGGGCGCCCCGATGGCGCAGGCCGATCACCAGCGCCACGCCGGCGATGATCACCAGCAGGCCGATGCGGATGCGCCAGGCCCAGCCGCGGCCGCCGCTGGGGGCGGCGACGTCATCGCGGAAAGCGAACTCGGCGGTGGGATGATCGCGGCGGGTGGTGTCGAGCAGGCGTGCGTCGCGCAGGATCTCGCGCGCCCGCGGCTGATCGTCGGCACGCACGATCCACACCGCCGGGTAGGCGTTGGCGTTGCCCAGTTCGGTATAGCTGAACTGGCCACGGCGACGGGTCTTGTACGAGCGCCCATTGGTCACCTTGACCTCGATACCATGCTCGCGCAGGAGCTCGGCGACGCCTTCGACGGTTTCCACGCGCTGGCTGCTGAAAATCTGACGCATCGGATCAATCCTTGGCCGGCACGGCGGCCGCTGCTGCCTGGTCGGGAACGACGCGGATCAGGCCTTCCTGCGCGGTGCTGGCGACGAGTACGCCGTTACGGGTGAAGAACTGGCCGCGGGCCAGCCCGCGCGAATCCTGCGCGCTGGGGCTGTCCAGCGAGTACAGCAGCCAGTCGTCGGCGCGGAACGGGCGGTGGAACCAGATCGCGTGGTCGAGCGAGGCCATCTGCACGTGCGGGTGGTAGTAGCTGATGCCATGCGGGAACGTGGCGGTACCCAACAGGTGGAAGTCCGAGGCATAGGCCAGCAGTGCCTGGTGCAGCTCCGGGGCATCGCCGACCGGCTCGCTCAGGCGCAGCCACACCTGGTGGTAGGGCGGGCGCTTGGGCGGGTTGAGTTCGTCACGCGGGTAGACGTGGCGGAACTCGAACGGGCCGCCGCGTGACAGCCAGCGCTGCACCTTGATTGGCAGCCGCTCCAGCACTTCGGCCGGCAGCGGACGGTTCGGTTCGATGTCTTCCGGCTGCGGCACTTCGGGCATCTTGTGCTGGTGCTCGGCGCCGGTCTCGGCCTGCTGGAACGAGGCCGCGCAGAAGAAGATCACCTTGCCGTGCTGGATCGCAGTGACGCGGCGCACCGAGAAGCTGCCGCCGTCGCGGGTACGGTCCACGTCGTAGACGATCGGGTGGTCGATGTTGCCGGCGCGCAGGAAGTAGGCGTGCAGCGAGTGCACGTGGCGGCCGTTGTCGACCGTAGCCTGCGCCGCAGCCAGCGCCTGGCCCAGCACCTGCCCGCCGAACACGTACTTGGTGCCGATGTCGCGGCTCTGCCCGCGGAACAGGTTGTCCTCCAGCCGCTCCAGGGTGAGCAGGTCGATCAGCTCGGAGACGACGGGTTCGGGCGTGTCGTTCAAGGGGGCGGCCACAGCAATGAAGAAGGCCCGATTATACCGGTCAGGGGTCAGATCCCTTTCGCATTGCGAAAGGGATCTGACCCCTGGCGCCACCCCGGGCGCGGGCGACCGTTACTTGCCCAGCCGGGCGACCAGCGCCTGCAGGGCGTTCTGCGCATCCGGGGCGAACCAGGCCTCGACGAAGCGGTCGAGCTGGATCAGGTCCGGTTGCAGCGCCACGTGCAGGTCGGCACGGGCAATCGCGCGGGTCAGCAGCATCGGCTGGCGCGGTTGCTTGAGCAGGTTCTGCAGCCAGGCCACCGCACGTGCCACCACCAGGTCGCCCTCGGCCAGTTCATCGACCAGGCCGATCTGCACGGCCTGTTCGGCAGGCACCAGCGAACCGGTGGTCAGCAGGACGCCGGCGCGGTGCACGCCGACTGCGCGGCGCAGCAGGCGCTGGATGCCCTCCGGCGCGATCAGGCCCACCTGCACTTCGTTCAGGCCGATCGCATACGGGCGCGACGGATCGGCGCTGCGCGCCATCACCCGGTAATCGCAGCACAGGGCCAGCACGCAGCCACCGGCCGGCGCGTGGCCGGTGATCGCCGCGACCACCGGAATGCGGCTCTCGGCCAGCGTGCGCACGGCGCCGAAGAAAGCGTTCCAGGTGTCCAGAAGCTTGTGCTTGTCATCGCCATGCGAGAGCAGGTGCGGCACGTCCATGCCGCCCGTGAAGACGCGCTCGCTGCCCGACAGCACGATGCCGTGCGCGTCTTCAGCCATGGCCAGCTCGATGGCATGGATCAACTGCCGGCACAGTTCGGTGTCCAGCGCGTTGACCGGCGGCCGCGCCAGGCGCAGTTCGCGGATAGGGCCATGGTTGATCACCTCGATGAGCGTCGTCATGCTGCGGTCTCGTTGCGAAGAAGGAACCTGGGCGATGATAACCAAACCATTCGTTGGCGTACTGTTGGTTCTGTGTGCGGCCGCAGCATCGGCGTCGGCGGCGGAACCGGACTGCGTCACGGTGGAGCAGGGCTGGGCGCGGCTGCCGCCGAACCCGGCGATGCCGATGACCGCCGGCTACGGCGTGATCCACAACGGCTGCAGCAAGGCGGTGGCGATCACCGGGGCGACCAGCAGCGGCTTCGCTGATGTGTCGCTGCACGAGACCACGATTGTCGATGGCGTCAGCCGGATGCGCGCGATCGAGCGCCTGCCGCTGGCACCGGGCGCGCGCGCCGAACTCAAGCCCGGTGGCCTGCACCTGATGCTGATGCAGGGCAAGGGCCCGTTGAAGGAAGGCCAGGCGCTGCCGCTGCGGCTGCAACTGGAAGGCGGCAGTGAAGCGAGCGCGACGCTGACCGTGCGCAAGGCTGCCCCGTGATGCACTGCCCGTTCCGCCGGGCCATGCCCGGCGAGCGCGTAGCGCGGTGAGGCTTTACGACCAGTCGTACGAGAACAGCACCGTGCGGCTTACCGGCTCGTACAGCATCACGATCGCATCGGCGCCAGTAGCGCACCAGTTGTAGCCGGCCACTTCGGCCACTGCGAAGAACGTGTTGCCATCGCGGCGGATGATTGCCAGCTCCGCATCATCCGGCGCATGCCGGTCGTTGGCGGCGTCGGTGAATTCCAGAGTGAAGGCGTTCGGGATGTCAGCCGTCTCGATCCAGTTGCCGCAGGAAATCTGTCCCCCCAGCGTATCCAGATAATCGCGCTCGCTGGGCTCACCCTTGCCGTAGCGCGAGTAGCAGGCGAGGCGACCGTGCGTGGCATGGTAATCGCGGGCCTTGGCGTAGCTCTCGCGCATCTGCGCGATGTGCTCCTGCGCATCCTTGTCCTGCACCGCATCGCCGATGAAATAACCCTCGTTGCCGAGGAAGCGCATCTCGTTGCAAGCGGTCAGCTCGAAGGCGATCCAGTTGGTGCCGGTGAACGCGTTGTGGTGCTCTTCGGTGGTCTCGCCGATGCAGCCGTCATACGGCTCGATCGGGCACAGCATTGTTGCCACCTGGCCGGCCAGTTCCGGTCGCAGTACGCCCAGGTCGATCTTCAGCAGCGGCAGCAGGTGCTGGCCGAGCCAGGCCTGGTCGGCAGTGAAGACGTCGGTGGGGAAGGGGACCATGCCGGGCAGCAGGTCGCGCAGTTCAGTCTGGTGGATCATGTCAGTCCTTTGAACGGGATCGGTAGCGCCGGCCGCTGGCCGGCAACCTCATTGCCGCCGAAGCGTGCCGACCAAGGTCGGCACCTACCAGGGCATGTCAGCTGGAGGCGCTGCGGATCGCGTCCGGCAACGGTGCGCTCTTGCCGGTCTGCGTATCCATCCACACCACCACCACGTTGCCATCCGAATACAGCTTCGACTCGTCCTGCTGGTCGACGATGCGGTGGCCGATGGTCACGCTGCTGTTGCCCAGGCGCTCGACGAACAGTTCGACCAGGATGTCGTTGGGCCATACGATCGGCAGCCGGTAGTTGACGTTGGTCGCGGCCACCACCGGTGCGATGCGGTCGGTCATCGACACGCCTTCCACACCCAGCATCCAGCGCACGCGCGCTTCTTCCAGGTAGGAGATGTACTTGGCGTTGTTCACATGGCCCATGCTGTCCATGTCACGCCAGCGCACGCTGATCGGAACGCGTGCCAGGATCTTGTGCTCGTTGCTCATCAGGCATCCTTCTTCTTGCGGGGCGAAGCGGTCTTGCTGGCCTTGCCGGTGCTCTTGGCAGCGGCCGCCTTCTTCGCCGGCTTCTCCGGCTTGACCTTGCGCGGCGGGCGCGCATCGGGCTTGTTGGCCACGGCGGCGGGCTGGTCCGGGCGCGCGCTGGTGGAGGGCAGCATGCGGGCCAGGAACTGGCCGGTATACGACTGCGGGCAGGCCGCCACGTCTTCCGGCGTGCCAGTGACCAGGATGGTGCCACCGCGATGGCCACCTTCCGGACCCAGATCGACGATCCAGTCGGCGGTCTTGATCACGTCCAGGTTGTGCTCGATCACCACCACCGTGTTGCCTTCGTCGCGCAGCTTGTGCAACACGCCCAGCAGCGCTTCGATGTCGTGGAAGTGCAGGCCGGTGGTCGGCTCGTCGAGGATGTACAGGGTGCGCCCGGTATCGCGGCGCGACAGTTCCTTGGACAGCTTCACGCGCTGCGCTTCACCGCCGGACAGCGTGGTCGCGCTCTGGCCCAGCTTGATGTAGCTCAGGCCGACGTCGACCAGTGTCTCCAGCTTGCGCGCGATCGATGGCACGGGCTCGAACAGCTTCAGTGCATCCTCGACGGTCATTTCCAGCACGTCGCTGATGTTGAAGCCCTTGTAGACGATCTCCAGCGTCTCGCGGTTGTAGCGCTTGCCGTGGCAGACATCGCAGGGCACATACACGTCCGGCAGGAAGTGCATCTCGACCTTGATCAGACCATCGCCCTGGCAGGCCTCGCAGCGGCCACCGCGCACGTTGAAGCTGAAGCGGCCCGGCGAGTAGCCGCGTGCACGTGCTTCGGGCACCTGGGCGAACAGTTCGCGCAGGGGGGTGAACAGACCGGTGTAGGTGGCCGGGTTCGAGCGCGGGGTGCGGCCGATCGGCGACTGGTCGATGTCCACCACCTTGTCGAACAGATCCAGGCCATCGATCTCCTTGTAGGGGGCGATCGGGTGCGAGGCACCGTTGATCTCGTTGGCAGCCAGCGAGAACAGGGTGTCGTTGATCAGGGTCGACTTGCCCGAGCCGGACACGCCGGTCACGCAGGTCAGCAGGCCCGACGGAATCGCCAGGTCCACGCCCTTCAGGTTGTTGCCGCTGGCGCCGCGCAGGTGCAGCGTCATCTTCGGGTTCGGCTTGTGCCGGCGCGCGGGGATCTCGATCGCACGCTTGCCGGACAGGTACTGGCCGGTCAGCGAGCGCGGTGCCTCCAGGATGTCCTGCAGGGTGCCCTGGCCGACGATCTCACCACCGTGCACGCCCGCGCCCGGACCGATGTCCAGCACGTAGTCCGCCAGGCGGATCGCGTCCTCGTCATGCTCGACCACGATCACCGTGTTGCCCAGGTCGCGCAGGCGGGTGAGCGTACCGAGCAGGCGTTCGTTGTCGCGCTGGTGCAGGCCGATCGATGGCTCGTCGAGCACGTACATCACGCCGACCAGGCCGGCACCGATCTGGCTGGCCAGGCGGATGCGCTGTGCCTCGCCACCGGACAGGGTGTCGGCCTTGCGCTCCAAGGTCAGGTAATCCAGGCCGACATCGACCAGGAAGCCGAGGCGTTCGCCGATCTCCTTGACGATCTTCGCGGCGATCTCGCCACGCCAGCCCGGCAGGCTCAGTTCACTGAAGAACTTCAGTGCCTCGTCGATCGGCAGCACCACCAGCTCGGGCAGCGGGCGGTCGGCCACGAACACGTTGCGCGCGGCCCTGTTCAGGCGCGCGCCGTTGCATTCCGGGCACGGCCGTTCGCTGATGTACTTGGACAGCTCCTCGCGCACCGCCGGCGACTCGGTTTCCTTGTAGCGGCGTTCGAGGTTGGGAATGATGCCCTCGAAGCGGTGCTTGCGCTGGGTACGGCCACCGGCTTCGGTGAAGTAGGTGAAGGTGATCGCTTCATCGCCGCTGCCATACAGCACGGCTTGCTGCACGCTGTCCGGCAACGAATTCCACGCCGCGTCGACATCGAACTTGTAGTGCTTGGCCAGCGAGGCGATCAGCTGGAAGTAATAGGCGTTGCGACGGTCCCAGCCACGCACGGCGCCGGCGGCCAGCGACAGCTCCGGGTGCACGACCACGCGCGAGGGATCGAAGAACTCGGCCATGCCCAGGCCATCGCAGCCGGGGCAGGCGCCCATCGGCGCATTGAACGAGAACAGGCGCGGTTCCAGCTCAGGCAGCGAGTAATCGCAGACCGGGCAGGAATACTTGGAGGAGAACAGCGTCGGCGTGCTGTCGGCGGTGTCCAGGCTCTGCACCGAGGCCATGCCGTCGCCCAGCTTCAGCGCAGTCTCGAAGCTCTCGGCCAGGCGCTGCTTGATGTCCTCGCGCGGGCGGAAGCGGTCGATCACCGCTTCGATGGTGTGTTTCTGGCGCAGTGCCAGCGCTGGCACCTCGTCGATCTCGTACAGCTCGCCATCCACGCGCACGCGCACGAAGCCCTGCGCGCGCAGCTGGTCGAACACCTGGGCGTGCTCGCCCTTGCGGTCGCGGATCACCGGCGCCAGCAGCATGTAGCGCTGCTCCGGATCCAGCGTCAGCACGTGGTCGACCATCTGGCTGACCGTCTGCGCTTCCAGCGGGTAGCCATGGTCCGGGCAGCGCGGAGTGCCGACGCGGGCATACAGCAGGCGCAGGTAATCGTAGATCTCGGTGATCGTGCCGACCGTCGAACGCGGGTTGTGCGAGGTCGACTTCTGCTCGATCGAGATGGCCGGGGACAGGCCTTCGATGTGGTCCAGGTCTGGCTTTTCCATCACGCTCAGGAACTGGCGCGCATAGGCCGACAGCGACTCGACGTAGCGGCGCTGGCCTTCTGCATAGATGGTGTCGAACGCCAGCGAGGACTTGCCCGAACCGGACAGGCCGGTGATCACGATCAGCTTGTCGCGGGGCAGGTCGAGGTCGAGGTTCTTCAGGTTGTGCGTCCGCGCGCCGCGGATGCGGATGAAATCCATCGCCATGGGGGATCCGGTTGTGGGGGCGTTGGCTGGATGCCGGGCCAGCAGGGAACGGCAATCGGTCAGCCTACCGAGGTGACCAGATGGGGGCAATGGGCGACAATGCCAGCCCGGAGTCTCACCTGCTGAGACCGCCCGACAGGCGGGGGTCAGATCCCTTTTCACACGGTGAAAAGGGATCTGACCCCCGCCTGTTCCGGCCCGGCCTCCAGAGCCGTTCAGGGGTTGACTTGACCCGTCCCCGGTGGTCCACGTACAATTCCGCTCCTGTCCGCCCTCGATGGCGGCAGTCCATAGACCACAATAACTACAGAGGAAGTCTGGTCATGTACGCAGTACTGGTCACCGGCGGTAAGCAATACCGCGTGGCGCAGGGCGAAAAGCTCCGCATTGAAAAGCTCGAAGTCGAAGTCGGCAGCGAGATCAAGTTCGACAACATCCTGCTGCTCGGCGACAGCGATGGCATCAAGATCGGCGACGCCCTGAGCGGCGCTGCGGTCACTGCCACCGTCCTGTCCCAGGGTCGTGCTGACAAGGTCCGGATCATCAAGTTCCGTCGCCGCAAGCACCACATGAAGCGTCAGGGTCACCGTCAGTACTACACCGAAATCGAGATCACCGGCATTGCCGGTGGCAGCAAGTAAGGAGATAGGTCATGGCACATAAAAAAGGCGTAGGCTCTTCGCGCAACGGTCGCGACTCCAACCCGAAGTACCTCGGCGTCAAGATCTTCGGTGGCCAGGCCATCGAAGCCGGCAACATCATCGTGCGTCAGCGCGGCACCCAGTTCCACCCGGGTTCCGGCGTTGGCCTGGGCCGTGACCACACCCTGTTCGCCCTCGTGGACGGCAAGGTGGAGTTCTCGGTCAAGGGCGCCAAGAAGCGTCGCACCGTCAGCGTCGTGTCGGTCGAAGCCTGATAAGGCTTGGCTGGCTGCCATGCCCCGGCATGGTGTTGCTGGTCGAATCGCACGCTGCATGAAGAGCCCCGCTTCGGCGGGGCTTTTCGTTGGAATCAGTGGTACAACGGGCACGGCCCGATCGCGGGGCGCAGCCCCGGCAGCCGGAGCACATCCGGCCCGACATTCAAGCAAGGCGGCGGCACGCAGGCCGCGCCCATCGCAGGCATCGAAACAATGAAACTGGTAGACGAAGCAGAAATCGAAGTGTTCGCCGGCAACGGCGGCAACGGCTGCATTGGCTTCCGTCGCGAGAAGTTCATTCCGCTCGGCGGCCCGGACGGCGGCGACGGCGGTGCGGGCGGCAGCGTGTACATCCGCGCCGACGAAAACCTGAACACCCTGGTCGACTTCCGCCATGACCGCATCTTCAAGGCGCAGCGCGGCGAGAACGGCATGGGCCGCCAGGCCTATGGCAAGGGTGGCGAAGACCTGACCATCACCGTGCCGGTTGGCACCGTGATCATCAATGTGGCCACCGACGAAGTCATCGGCGACCTGACCCAGCATGGCGATCGCCTGCTGGTGGCGCAGGGCGGTCGTGGTGGCCTCGGCAACATGCACTTCAAGAGCTCGACCAATCGCTCGCCGCGCCAGGCGCTGCCGGGCGAGCCGGGCGAAGAGCGCACGCTGAAGCTGGAGCTGAAGCTGCTGGCCGATGTCGGCCTGCTGGGCTTCCCCAACGCTGGCAAGAGCACCCTGATCCGTGCCGTTTCGGCGGCGACGCCTAAGGTGGCCGATTACCCGTTCACCACGCTGTACCCGAACCTGGGTGTGGTGAAGGTGGAGAACTACCGCAGCTTCGTGATTGCCGACATTCCGGGCCTGATCGAAGGCGCCGCCGACGGTGCCGGCCTGGGCGCGCAGTTCCTGCGCCATCTGCAGCGCACCCGCCTGCTGCTGCACCTGGTGGACATTTCCCCCATGGAAGGCGGCGTGGAAGGCATTTCCCCGGTCGAGCAGGTACGTGCCATCGAGCGTGAGCTGGAGAAGCATGACCCGGAGCTGCTGCAGAAGCCGCGCTGGCTGGTGCTGAACAAGGCTGACCTGATGTTCGAGGACGAGGCCAAGGCTGCGGCGGAGCAGATTGTCGCCGAGCTGGGCTGGAAGGAGCCGTGGTTCCTGGTTTCCGCGCTGGGCCGCGAAGGCACCTTCCCGATCATGAGCCGGATCATGGCGTTCTTTGATCGCCAGAAGGAAGATGAGCTGGAAGCCCGCAACGCGCTGTAATGCCGTTGTGGTTCCGCGCGAAAAACCCGGCTTCGGCCGGGTTTTTTTTGTTGTTGGGGTCAGATCCCTTTTCCGCTGGAAAAGGGATCTGACCCCGGGCGTGCAGGCAACAAAAAACCCGGCCGAAGCCGGGCTTTTGCGTGCTACCGGAACCGAAGCCCCGGCAACCAACCGGATCAGGCGGCCGCGAGGGCCTTGATACGGTCGTTCAGGCGGCTCTTGTGACGAGCAGCCTTGTTCTTGTGGATCAGGCCACGCGCGCTGAAACGATCCAGGATCGGCTGGGCAACGGCGAAGGCGGCTTGGGCGCCGGCGGCATCGTTGGCGTCCAGCGCCTTGATCACTTTCTTGACAGCGGTGCGCAGCATCGAGCGCTGAGCCACGTTGCGCGCGTTGCGCACGACGGTCTGCTTGGCGCGCTTCTTGGCGGACTTGATATTGGCCACGGTGGTGGTTTCCTGAAAAAATCGGTGTTATGGGAACAGCAAGCTAGCTAGTATGATGGCCCGAGAAATGCACGTCAAGTCGATTGTCAAGAGGGACGCTGAGTGAGTTCACCGAAGATGTTGCGAGGCCTGCTGTCGTTCAGCAGCATGACCATGGTCTCGCGGGTGCTCGGACTTGTCCGTGACCAGGTGATCACCACCACGTTCGGCACCAATGCGGTCACCGATGCGTTCTGGGTTGCCTTCAGGGTACCCAATTTCCTGCGCCGGTTGTTCGCCGAAGGCTCTTTCGCCACCGCTTTCGTGCCGGTGTTCACGGAAGTGAAGGAAACCCGCAGCCATGCCGAGCTGCGTGAACTGATGGCCCGCACCGCCGGCACACTGGGTGGGGTGCTGATGCTGGTTACCGCGCTGGCGCTGATCTTCGCGCCGCAGCTGGCGGTCGCATTCTCGAGTGGTGCTGATACCGACCCGGTCAAGCAGACCCTGCTGGTCGACCTGTTCCGCCTGACCTTCCCGTTCCTGCTGTTCGTCTCGCTGACCGCGCTGGCCGGTGGCGCGCTGAACAGCTTCCAGCGTTTCGCGATGCCGGCGCTGACCCCGGTCATCCTCAACCTGTGCATGATCGCCGGTGCGCTGTGGCTGGCGCCGCGGCTCGGTGGCACCCCGGAAAAACAGATCCTGGCGCTGGGCTGGGCGGTACTCGCCGCCGGCATCCTGCAGCTGCTGTTCCAGCTGCCCTCGTTGAAGGGCATCAACCTGCTGACCCTGCCGCGCTGGGGCTGGCGCCATCCGGGCGTGCGCAAGGTGCTGACGCTGATGGTGCCGACCCTGTTCGGTTCCTCGGTGGCGCAGATCAATCTGCTGCTGGATACCCTCATCGCGGCCAAGCTGACCGACGGCTCGCAGTCGTGGCTGTCGCTGGCCGATCGCTTCCTGGAGCTGCCGCTGGGTGTGTTCGGCGTGGCGCTGGGCACGGTGATCCTGCCGGCGTTGGCCCGCCACCACGTCAGCACCGACCGCGAGGGTTTCTCGCGCTCGCTGGACTGGGGCCTGCGCATGACCCTGCTGATCTCGGTGCCGGCCATGCTGGGCCTGCTGCTGCTGGCCGAGCCGCTGATCGCCACTCTGTTCCAGTACCGCCAGTTCAGCGCCTTCGATACCCGCATGACCGCGCTGTCGGTGTACGGCCTGAGTTTCGGCCTGCCGGCGTTTGCCCTGCTGAAGGTGGTGCTGCCGGCGTTCTATGCCCGCCAGGACACCAAGACCCCGGTCCGTGCCGGTGTGGCCGCGCTGGTGGCCAACATGGTGTTCAACTTCGCCCTGCTGGCGGTGCTGTACCAGGTGATGGTGCCGGACGAGCTGAAGGCACAGGGCGTGATGGCGGCCATCGGCAAGCAGCCGGGCCTGCACCTGGCATTGGGCATCGCCAGCGCGCTGTCCAGTTATCTGAACCTGGGCCTGCTCTGGTACTGGCTGGGCAAGACCGATGTCTACCAGCGCCGGCCGGGATGGGGCGGCTATCTGGTGCGGCTGCTGCTGGCCTGTGCGGCCATGGTCGGCGTGCTGTTGGCCCTGCTGCATTGGGTTCCCGACTTCACCGTCATGGACAAATGGCACCGTATCGGTGGCCTGATGCTGCTGGTCGGCGGCGGTGGCGCGACCTATGCGGTGGCCATGGTGGCGATGGGCTTCCGCCCGCGCGACCTGCGCGGGCATTGATCACGGCCCGTGGCGGCTATACTTCAGGGTTACACCATTGAAGCGGCGGCCCCGGTTGGGCCGGAACGAGAGTTGATGAGCAGGCTGTTCAGAAGCGTCGAGGGCGGGGAGCTGTTCCCCAACGGAAGCGTGGTCTGTATCGGTGCATTCGACGGCCTCCATCTGGGCCATCGTGCGCTGGTCCGCCACGCGGTTGCCCGCGCGCGCGCCTTGGGCGTGGCCGCGGTTGCCGTGGCGTTCGAGCCGTTGCCGCGTGAATTCTTCGCCCAGGGCACGCCGCCGCCGCGGCTGACCCTGGCGCGCAGCAAGGTCGAGATCCTGCGCGAGCTCGGCGTCGATGCGATCGGCCTGCTGCGTTTCGACGCAGCGATGGCGGCGATGCCGGCCGAGACGTTCGTTCGCCAGCTGCTGGTCAATCGCCTGAGTGCGCGTGAGGTCTGGATCGGACCGGAGTTCTGCTTCGGCAACCGCCGTCGCGGCGACCTGGCCCTGCTGCAGAAGCTCGGCGCCGAGCTCGGTTTCAGCGCTGGCGAGATCGAAGCGGTCGACCTGCATGGCGAGCGCATTTCCAGCACCCGCATCCGCCAGCTGCTGCAGGACGGCGACTTCGCCCGTGCCGGCGACCTGCTTGGCCGCCCGTATGCGATCAGCGGCCGGGTGGTGCGTGGGCGCCAGCTTGGCCGTACGCTGGGTTTCCCTACCGCCAACCTGCGTTTCCCGAAGACCCCGGCGTTGTCGGGCATCTACGCAACCTGGGTGCACGGCGTGTTCGACCAGCCGTGGCCTTCGGTGTCCAGCTTCGGCACCCGGCCGACCGTGGATGGCGTGGAGCCGTTGCTGGAAGCCCACCTGTTCGATTTCCAGGGCGATCTGTACGGGCGCCACATCGAAGTCGAATTCGTCGCCAAGCTGCGCGACGAAGAAAAATTCAATGATCTGGCGGCGCTGACCGACCAGATGCACCGTGACGCCGAACAGGCGCGCGCCATCCTTTCCGAACATAGATTGCGAGCCACTGCGTGAGCCAGGACTACAAGACCACCCTGAACCTGCCAGCCACCGAATTCCCGATGCGCGGCGACCTGCCCAAGCGCGAGCCGGGCATTCTGGCGCGGTGGGAAGAGCAGGGGCTCTACCAGCAGCTGCGCGACAACGCCGCCGGCCGCCCGCTGTTCGTGCTGCACGACGGCCCGCCGTACGCCAACGGCCGCATCCACCTGGGCCACGCGGTCAACAAGATCCTGAAGGACATCATCGTCAAGTCGCGCTACCTGGCCGGCTTCGATGCGCCCTACGTGCCGGGTTGGGACTGCCACGGCCTGCCGATCGAGATCGCGGTCGAGAAGAAGTGGGGCAAGGTCGGCACCAAGCTCGACGCCGTCGAGTTCCGGCAGAAGTGCCGTGAGTTCGCCGAAGAGCAGATCAACATCCAGCGCGTGGACTTCAAGCGCCTGGGCGTGACCGGTGACTGGGACAACCCGTACAAGACCCTGAGCTTCGACTTCGAAGCCAACGAGATCCGTGCGCTGGCCAAGGTCGTGGCCAATGGCCACCTGCTGCGTGGTGCGAAGCCGGTGTACTGGTGCTTCGACTGTGGCTCGGCGCTGGCCGAGGCCGAGATCGAGTACCAGGAAAAGGAATCGCCGGCGATCGACGTGGCCTACACCGCGCGCGACGCGCAGGCCATCGGCCAGGCGTTCGGCGTGAGCGTGCCGGCCGATGTCGAAGTGGCTGTGCCGATCTGGACCACCACGCCGTGGACGCTGCCGGCTTCGCTGGCCGTTTCGCTGGGCGCGGACATCCGCTACGTGCTGGCCGAAGGCCCGGCCAACAACGGCAAGCGCCGCTGGCTGGTGCTGGCTGCCGCCCTGGCCGAGCGCGCACTGCAGCGCTACGGCGTGGAAGCGGTGGTGCTGCACGGTGAGGCGGACGGTTCGGCGCTGGAAAACCAGCTGCTGGCGCATCCGTTCTACCCGGAGCGCGAGATCCTGGTGCTCAACGGCGAGCATGTGTCCGATGAGGACGGTACCGGTGCGGTGCACACCGCCCCCGGCCACGGCCAGGAAGATTACGTGGTCAGCCAGAAGTACGGCCTGCTGGACAAGTACAACGCCGGCCAGGTGACCCCGATCGATGGCCGTGGCGTGTACCTGGAATCGACCCCGCCGGCCGGTGACGTGGTGCTGGCCGGCCAGCACCTGTGGAAGGTGCAGGAGGCCATCGTCGGCGTGCTGCGCGACAACGGCGCGCTGCTGGCCTTCCACCCGATCCGCCACAGCTACCCGCACTGCTGGCGCCACAAGACGCCGGTCGTGTTCCGCGCCACTCCGCAGTGGTTCATCTCGATGGACAAGGCCAACCTGCGCAACGATGCGCTGGCCGCCATTGATACCGTGGGCTGGTTCCCGAGCTGGGGCAAGGCGCGCATCCAGAGCATGGTCGATGGCCGCCCGGACTGGACCATCTCGCGCCAGCGCACCTGGGGCGTGCCGATCGCACTGTTCACTCATCGCCAGACTGGCGAGATCCACCCGCGTTCGGTGGAGCTGATGCAGCAGGTCGCCGACCGCGTCGAAGCCGAGGGCATCGACGTGTGGTATTCGCTGGATGCCGCCGAACTGCTGGGCGCTGAAGCGGCCGACTACGAGAAGGTCACCGACATCCTCGATGTCTGGTTCGACTCGGGCGTGACCCATGAAGGCGTGCTTGCGGCGCGTGGCTTCGGCAAGCCGGCCGACCTGTACCTGGAAGGTTCCGACCAGCACCGCGGCTGGTTCCAGTCCTCGCTGCTGACCGGCGTGGCGATCGACAAACGCGCGCCGTACAAGCAGTGCCTGACCCACGGCTTCACCGTGGACGAGCACGGCCGCAAGATGTCCAAGTCGCTGGGCAACGGCATCGAGCCGCAGGACATCATGAACAAGCTGGGCGCGGACATCCTGCGCCTGTGGATCGCCTCGGCCGACTACAGCAACGAGATGTCGCTGTCGCAGGAAATCCTCAAGCGCAACGCCGACGCCTACCGCCGCCTGCGCAACACCGCGCGCTTCCTGCTCGGCAACCTGGACGGTTTCGATCCGGCCCAGCACCTGCAACCGCTGGACCAGATGGTCGCGCTGGACCGCTGGATCGTGCATCGCGCGTGGGAGCTGCAGGAGAAGATCAAGGCGGCCTACGACGGCTACAACATGGCCGAGATCGTGCAGCTGCTGCTGAACTTCTGCAGCGTGGACCTGGGCTCGCTGTACCTGGACGTGACCAAGGATCGCCTGTACACGATGCCGACCGATTCCAGCGGTCGCCGTTCGGCACAGAGCGCGATGTACCACATCGCCGAAGCATTCACCCGCTGGGTCGCGCCGATCCTAACCTTCACCGCCGACGAGCTGTGGGGCTACCTGCCGGGCGAACGCGCCGAGCATGTGCTGTTCACCACCTGGTACGACGGCCTGGCGCCGCTGCCGGCCGATGCACAGCTCAACGCCGCCGACTTCGACCAGCTGCTGGCCGTGCGCGAGCAGGTGGCCAAGGTGCTCGAGCCGATGCGTGCCAACGGCGCCATCGGTGCCGCGCTGGAAGCGGAGATCACCATCGCCACCAGCGAAGAGCAGGCCGCGCGCTGGCAGCCGCTGGCCGATGAACTGCGTTTCCTGTTCATCAGCGGCGACGTGCAGGTGCGCCCGGCAACCACCGACGAGGTGTTCGTCAGTGCCCAGCCGACCACCAAGGCCAAGTGCGTGCGCTGCTGGCACCACCGCGCCGACGTCGGCAGCAACGCCGACCATTCGGAACTGTGCGGCCGCTGCGTGAGCAACATCACCGGCGCCGGTGAAGTGCGGAGCTGGTTCTGATGGCCGCGCCCCGTCCGCATCCGAACGCCCTGGTCTGGCTGCTGCTGTCGGCGGCCATCATCGGCCTGGACCAGTGGTCCAAGGCGTGGGTCCTGTCGAGCCTGCCGGAGTTCCAGCCGGTGGTGGTCATCGACGGCTTCTGGAACTGGTACCGCACCTACAACACCGGTGCGGCGTTCAGTTTCCTGAGCGACGCCGGTGGCTGGCAGAAGCACTTCTTCACCGTGCTGGCGATCGCCATCAGTGGCCTGATGGCCTGGTGGCTGCGCGGCACCGCCCGTGGCAACTGGAAGGCGGCGGTGCCGTATGCGCTGATCATCGGCGGCGCCATCGGAAACGTGATCGACCGCCAGGTGCACGGCCACGTGGTCGATTTCATCCAGTGGTACGTGGGCAGCTACACCTGGCCCTCGTTCAACATCGCCGATTCGGCCATCGTAGTCGGTGCCGTCGGCATCGCCCTGTTCGGCCTGTTCGACGGCAAGTCCGCCAAAAAGGCGGATAATGCCAATCCGAAACCGTAAGCCGGCCGCTGCCGGGAGACTGAACTGATGGATGTGCTGCTCGCCAACCCGCGTGGATTCTGTGCCGGCGTCGATCGTGCGATCGAGATCGTCAAGCGCGCGATCGAAACGCTGGGCGCGCCCATCTATGTCCGCCATGAAGTGGTGCACAACCGCTTCGTGGTCGATGACCTGAAGCAGCGCGGCGCGATCTTCGTCGAAGAACTCGACGAAGTGCCGGACAACAACACGGTCATCTTCAGTGCCCATGGCGTGTCCCAGGCCGTGCGCCAGGAAGCGGAGCGGCGTGGCCTGAAGGTGTTCGACGCCACCTGTCCGCTGGTGACCAAGGTCCACTTCGAAGTTGCCCGCCACTGCCGTGCTGGCCGTGACGTGGTGCTGATCGGCCACGCCGGTCACCCCGAAGTGGAAGGCACCATGGGCCAGTGGAACCGCGAAGCCGGTACCGGCCAGATCTATCTGGTGGAAGACGTGGAGCAGGTTGCCACGCTGCAGATCAAGCAGCCGGAAAACTTCGCCTACACCACCCAGACCACGTTGTCGGTGGACGACACGCGCGGCATCATCGATGCGCTGCGCGAGCGCTTCCCGGCAATGCAAGGGCCGAAGAACGACGATATCTGCTACGCCACCCAGAACCGCCAGGATGCCGTGCGCGACCTGGCCAAGCGCTGCGATCTGGTGCTGGTGGTCGGTTCGCCGAACAGCTCCAACTCCAACCGCCTGAGTGAGCTGGCCCGCCGCGAAGGCGTGGAGTCGTACCTGATCGACGGTGCGCACGAGATCGACCCGGCGTGGGTGGTGGGCAAGCAGCACATCGGCGTGACCGCTGGTGCCTCGGCGCCGCAGGTGCTGGTCGATGGCGTGCTGGCGCGGCTGGCCGAGCTGGGTGCCAACGGCGTCGGTGAGCTGGATGGCGAGCCGGAATCGATGGTGTTCGCACTGCCGAAGGAACTGCGCCTGCGCCTGGTCGACTGACCGGGCCTGACTCTGGTGGGTGCGAACCTTGGTTCGCACTGCCGGATGGCGTTTTGCCACATCAGGCCGGAGCGCCACCGACCATGACCTTCGGCCATGGGGCCGCGCACTCGACAGGCCTAGCATCAAAGGTTCTACCGCTGCTGGAACCTGCCCGATGAAGACCCGTGCCCTGGTGATGTCCGTGCTGTTCGCGCTGGCGGCCACGCCTGCGCTGGCGCAGACCTCGCCGCCGGGCGATGCCGCGGCCCCCGGCCTGCTGCGCATCGATGTGGACGCGCGCGATCTGGCCCGGCGCATCTTCAAGGTGACTGCCACGGTGCCGGCCAAGCCCGGCCCGATGACCCTGCTGTACCCGCAGTGGATTCCAGGCAACCATTCGCCGACCGGCCCGATCGACAAGCTGGCCGGCCTGCGTGTGACTGCCAACGGCAAGCCGCTGGCCTGGCAGCGCGACCAGTTCAACGTCTATGCGTTCAAGGTGAACGTGCCCGAGGGCGTGAGCGAGATTGTCGCCCACTTCGATTTCCTGTCCTCGCAGGGCGGCAGCCAGGGCCGGGTGGTGATGACCCCGGAAATGCTCAACCTGCAGTGGAACGCCAACTCGCTGTATCCGGCCGGTGTCGATGCGCGGCAGCTGCAGGCGCAGGCCAGCGTGACCCTGCCCAAGGGCTGGTCGTTCGCCACCGCGTTGGAGACTGCGCGCCGCGACGGTGACACCGTGGTGTTCAAGCCGATCTCCTATGACCACCTGGTCGATTCGCCGCTGTTTGCCGGCGAGCACCACCAGCGCATCGACCTCGACCCCGGCGCGAAGGTGCCGGTGCATCTGAACGTGTTCGCCGACGACGCCAAGTCGCTGAAGCCGACCGACGAACAGATCAAGCTGCACCGCGCGCTGGTGCAGCAGGCCGACAAGCTCTATGGCGACCGCCATTACAACCACTACGAGTTCCTGCTGGCGTTGACCGACCGCCTCGGCGGCATCGGTCTGGAACACCACCGTTCCAGCGAAAACAGCGCCGAGCCGGGCTACTTCACCGAGTGGGAAAAGAGCGCGTGGATGCGCGATCTGCTGCCGCACGAATACACCCACTCCTGGAACGGCAAGTACCGCCGCGGCGCGGACCTGGCCACTGCCAACTTCAACGTGCCGATGGGCGACAGCCTGCTGTGGGTGTATGAGGGGCAGACCCAGTTCTGGGGACAGGTGCTGGCCGCACGCTCGGGGCTGTGGTCCACCGACCAGGCACGCGACATGCTGGCCAACGTGGCCGCGACCTACGACCGTGGCCGTCCGGGCCTGGCCTGGCGCCCGCTGCAGGACACCACCAACGACCCGACCATTGCTCAGCGCCGTACGCTGCCTTATCGCAACTACCAGATGAGCGAGGACTACTACTCCGGCGGCCAGATGCTGTGGCTGGAAGTGGAGGGCAAGCTGCGCGAACTGAGTGGCAACCGGCGCAGCCTGGACGACTTCGCACGTGCGTTTTTCGGCGTCGGTAATGGCGATTGGGACGTCAATCCGTACACCTTCGATGATGTGGTCGCGACCTTGAATGGCATCGCGCCGTACGACTGGGCCACGTTCCTGCGCGGGCGCCTGGACGGCCATGGTTCGTTGACCGGCGGCCTGGAACTGGCGGGCTGGAAGCTGGTTTACCGCGATACCCCGAACGACGCCTACAAGGCGCAGGAAAAGCGTGCCAAGGCCGCGTTGCTGGCCTATTCGCTGGGTGCCACCGTGCTCGACAACGGCACGGTCGGTGACGTGATCTGGGACAGCCCGGCGTTCAACGCCGGTCTTGCACCCGGCATGAAGGTGATCGCGGTTGGTGGCCGCGAATACAGCAGCCAGCGCTTGAAGGATGCAGTGGCGGCCGCAGCAAAGGACAAGGCGCCGATCGTGTTGCTGGTGAAGCAGTTCGATCGCATCGAAACGATGAGCATCGCCTACCACGGTGGCCTGCAGTATCCGGTGCTGGAGCGCATCGCCGGCAAACCTGACCGCCTTGCGGATCTGTGGAAGGCACGATGAAGCCGCGCGCCTGCGATGGTCTGATCCTGCTGATGGCGATCCTCGCCATCATCGGCGCGTTCCTGCACGGTGACGGGCGCTGGCTGCATTGGCTGACCAAGCCGGCTACCACGCTGCTGATCGCCGCCATCGTCTGGCGGGTGCATGATCCGGCGCAGCCGTTCTACCGCCGCACGGTGCTGGCCGGCATGCTGCTCTCGTGCATGGGCGATATCGCGCTGATGCTGCCGATGGACGCGTTCGTGCCGGGGCTGGTCGCGTTCCTGCTGGCGCACGTCTGCTACATCGTCGCCTTCCGCGACGGCCTGCATGCAGGGCGTGGGCTGGTCGCCGCCGGTGTGCTGCTCGGTGCGTTCGCCGTGCTCAACGTGCTGGGCCTGTGGCCGCACCTGCCGGCGCCGATGCGCATTCCGGTACTGGCGTACGTGGTGGTGCTGGCGTCGATGGCGGTGCTGGCCCTGGCACGGCAGTGGCGCAGCCCGCAGCCCGATGCCGTGGAAGCCCGAAGCGCCCGCTGGGCCGCGGCAGGTGCATTGCTGTTCGTGGCCAGCGATTCACTGCTGGCCTGGGACCGCTTCGCCGGCGGCCTGCCGTTGGCCAGCCTGCTGGTGTTGTCCACGTACTACGGCGCGCAGTACGCCATCGCGCGCTCGGTGAAGTAGCAGAAAGGGGACGGTGGGGATTAAGTCGTGTACGACCTGATGCCACATACGACTTAATCCCCTCCGTCCCCTTTTTTCGTCGGCTACCGGCGGCTCACACCGCGCAGGGCACCCTGCGCATCGAACTGCAGGCGCACCGATTCGCGGTCTCCGGCGATTTCATCCGGCAGCCACACCAGCTTGCCCGCCTTGCGTACGACCACGTAGACATGGCCGACTTCGGAGGCTGGGTTCTGCAATGCGTTGCGTTTTTCCTGAAGCGCCTGGGCTACGCGTGGCACCGCATCGAAATCGATGTGGGCCAATGGCGCGCTGCTGCGCTGCAGGCTGATGGTCGGCGCGAACTGCTGCGGGTTGACCGGGTTGCCCTTGCGCCACTGGCCGCGTTCGAAATGGTAGCTGTCGACGTGGGTTGGCTGTTGGGGGTCGACCAGATCGAGGTTGATGCGCCCGTCGTCGTAGAAGTGGATGCTGTGGAACACGGTCAATCGCTGTCCGGCCAGCGCCGGCAGCTGCTCCAGCGCCTGGCGTGCGGCCTGCAGGTAGTCTGCATCGAACAGACGGTTGCTGCGTTCGGGAATGGAAATCGGCCGTGGATCGGGAATCGGCGCAAGCGATGCGGGATTCTCGCGCGACGGCTGCGTACCGGTGGTGGCTGGCAACAGGTCGCGCTGCACCGAATACCCCAGCGTTTCGCTGATCGTCTGCAATCCGCCGCCAGCAACGGCCACGCCCGCCAGTACCAGCAGCACCAGCGAGAACACCAGTCGGGTGGAGGGAGGCTGTTTCATACCTCCTCCATGCGTACGTTTCCACGATCATCCGGGTCGTACAGCAGCGTCACGTGCTCGCGCGGGATGTTGGCCAGTTCGATCAGCGGGATGAAGCGACGCACGCTGGCCTGCCGCATAGCGCCTTCGCGGTCGGTGTACTCCAGCTGGAATTCCACCTGCGGCTGTTCGTTGAGATAGGTGCCGGTCTGGCGCACCTTCAGCACCCTGGCCTCCACACCGATGCCACGGTACTTCAGCGCATCGCCACGTGCATCGGCGTGCAGCAGTCGGCCGAGCAGGCGCAGGCCCAGTGCGTAGCCGCACAGCACCAGCGGGCACACCAGCAACGGGTGGCCGAACGACAGGAAGGTCCAGCCCAGGCCTTCGCTCTGCAGCCGGTAGGTGAATACATAGGCACTGGCAACCACCACGATGGCGATGCCACCGCCGATCCCACGCCGCCACAGGCTGGCAACATCCAGCTCGGGATGGGCGCCGTCGAGCACCACGTTGGGGAATTCGCCTGGCGTGCGGCTCAGGCGTGCATCGAGGTGATTGCCGACGACGAAGCGCTGCAGCTGGGGTTTGCTGTCGACCACCAGCATCTGCTCGCTGATCGGCGTGCCGGACAGGTTCTGGAAGGCCAACTGCAGCTTCCACTGCGCGAAGCCACGCACATGCACGCCGGTTTGTTCGGCCTGCTTGATCAGTGTAGTGCGTGGCTCACCGTTGGCGAGGATCGAGCGCACCCGATGCAGGGCACGTGGTGGGCCGAGCAGCAGGTAGTGCAGGAAGGCGAGCAGCAGGACCAGCCACAAGGCCAGCGACAACGCCAGCAGCAGCACTGCCAGCCACGGTGCACTGCGATCAGCCAGCGCCACCGGCCATGACGTGCCGAAATAGAGGATGCAGGGAAAAGGTAACGCGAAGAACAGCAGGAACGCGCCCCAGAACCAGAGATAGGCCTTCATGGGGTGGAGGTGGCAGACCGGTGGAACAGGGCGCGTAGGTTACTACGCTTCAGCGGAATTGCAGGGTCAGCAGATAGTATCGGCCGAGTGGGTCGTCCAGCCCCGGCATCTGTCCGCCGTTGCCGACCAGATAGTTCACCGGCTGCGTGTCGAGTACGTTGTGCACATCCATCGCGGCGACAATGCGGGGGCCCAGCCGGCGTGCGAGGTGCAGGTTCCAGCGCAGCTGCCGCGGGTTCATGCAGTGGCTCAGTTCGATCTGCTCCTGCGGGCACTCGGCACCGGGCAGCCACGCACGCGTGCGTCCGGTCTGGTTGCCACGCAGCGCGATATCCCAATTGCTGTTCTGCCATTGCACGTTCAGTACGGCGGCGATCTCCGGCGTCACATGGCCGCGCAGGTCCACCGCAGGCTCATGGTCGCGGCGCCGACGCAGTTCCTGCTGCTTCAATGCATCGAGCGAGAACAGCCATTGGCCGTTGCTGCCTGCATCGATACGGTACTCGCCGCGCAGCACCCAGTTGCGGGACGTGGTGCGCCCGATGTTGTCGAAGGACAGGCGCAGGCTGCGCAGCTGGCCGTCTTCGTCCAGCTGCCAGGTGCTGCGGTTCCAGACTGCGTCGGATGGCTGCAGGGCCAGGATCTCGTTGCGCAGCTCGACGATGTTGTGGGTCAGCGACAGTGAGAAGGTGTCGTTGGGTGTCCAGGTGGCGGCCAGCGAATGACTGCGCGAGCGCTCGGCTTTCAGCGCGTCGTTCTCCACCACCTCGGCGGTGACGCTGCAACGACCATCACTGATGGTCATCGCGCATTCCGGCAGCGCGCTGGAGGCGGGCAGCGTGATCGAGCCGAAGTAGCCGGGCGGTCGCCGCTGTTCAAACAGGCTGGGAGCGCGATAGCCGCGTCCGCTGGCCAGCAGGAACGACCACTGCGGCGTCGGGCTCCAGCGCAGGCCGGCCCGGGGCGAGAACGCCATGAAACCGCCATCACGATCCCAGCGAGCGGCCAGATCCGCGCGCAGCGTGGGCGCAAGCGGCAGGCCGAGCTCGGCGTAGACGCCGCTGCTCTGCCGCGACAGGCGACGTTGCTGCTGTGACAGCCCCAATGCGAGGTCACCCTGGCTGAGCAGCGCGTCGGGACGCGATGTCCAGCGCTCATGGCGCAGGTCGATGCCGGTGGCCAGCTGCGCAGGGCCACCGGGCAGCGGCATCAGTTCGCGCTGCATACCCCACCAGCCCTGCCATTGTTCGGTACTGCCGCGGTTGCGGATCGATGGGAACAATGTCTCTGCTTCGGCGGCAGGTGGTGCGTCGAAGCCGGGCAGGAACCGTCGCGACTGCGTGGCTTCCAGCAACCGGGTCGCACGTACGGTGCCTGCGGTGGACAGCGTGACTCCGCTGCGTTGGCCGCTGATTCCCGCTTCCCAGCTGCGCCGGCCCTGGTCGCGGCCGATGCCGAAGGTGACATCCGTATCGGTGGCGCGAACGCTGGGGCGCACATTGCCGGCTTCATGCATGACGCTGTTGAAGGTGATTCCGCGCGCGACCACGGCGATGGCGGTTGGACCCAGGTCGAAGCGCTGCCGGTTGTGGCTGGCGCGTGCTTCGACATAGGCATAGCGTCCTTCACCGCGTTCGTGCCGGTAATGCAGGTAGGCCGATGCGGTATCCGAGGCCGGTTGCAGCGAGCGCGGGCGGGCACTGTCGAACCAGCAGCCATCCTCGCGGCGCTTCAACGGGGGCTCGCAGCGCCGGGCCGGCACGTACCAGTTGCCGAAGATCGCGCCGATCGGATACAGCGAGGTTTCCGCATGCCAGTCGCGGCGATCACCGGCCACATGTTCGACACGATGCAGGTCAAGGCCCGCAAACCAGCGGTCGCCGTTCTCGCGCAGGGTACCGGTGGCTGCCTGCACCCGGTACTGCCCGGCATCGCCGCGGCTGCTGAGCCCGGTCTGCAGCATGGCTTCGGGACCATCGGCCTGGTCGCGCAGGATGATGTTGACCACGCCGGACATCGCGTCGGCACCGTAGATGGCGGAGGCACCACCGCGGACCAGTTCGATGCGATCGACGAAGCTCAGCGGAATGCCGCCCAGATCGGTCAGTCCGCCTTGTTCCAGCGACACCATTGGATAGCGGGGCAGGCGCCGGCCATTGACCAGGAACAGCGTCGCTCGCGGTCCCATGCCGTCGAGACTGGTTGTCGCGGCCGCTCCTACTGGCAGGTACTGCGAATCGCCGCTGCGCGAGGTGCTCATGGCCGGATGGCCGTTCATGCCCGGCAGGTGCCGCAACAGGTCGAACAGGTTGCCGTAGCCGCTGCGCAGGATGTCGTCGCGGTCGATGGTGGTGACCGGCAGCGTTGTCTGCACCGAGGTGCGCGGCAGGCGGCTGCCGGTGACGTGGATCGGTGCCAGTTCCACCTGCGGTGCTGCATCGGGCGCGTTCGGCACGGTGCGTATGGCGTGGGCCGCTGCCGGGGCTTTCGATACCTTGGCCGGTAGTTCGGCGTGAACGCGGCGGATGACAAAGGCGCCTGAGGATGTGCGCAGGATGTTCACCGGCAGGCCGCCGACCAGCTGTTTCAGCGCGGTTGCCGTATCACGCTGGCCATGGCTACCGTTGGTGCGCAGCCCCTCCAGCTCACGTGCATCGAACAGCAGGGCGGTACCGCTCTGCCGTGCCCATTGCTGCAACGCCGGGACCAATGGTCCGGCGCCCACATCGATCTCCAGCGTGCCGGCAGGCTCGCTGGCATCGGCCACCGGTAATGCCGCTATACCCACTGCCAGATAAAGCAAGGCGCGGAGCAGCCCCCACTGCAGCGCACCCGGACCTGCCTTCACTGCCGGCCTCCTCAGTACGTGCGGCGCAGTTCCAGCGCGCCATCCGGGCGCGTCTGGCCAGCAACGGACCAGCCCAGTTCCAGTGCGGACAGCAGCTCCTGTGCATCCCCCGCGCGGAACGTGCCACTTACCGCCAGATCGGCGATCTCCGGATCGGCGATCACCAGCGGCGTGCGGCCATAGCGGTTCATGCGCTCGACCACGATGGACAGTGGCGTGGCATCAAAGACCAGTTGCCCGTGCAGCCACCCTTCGGCGGCCGCGTTGGATGACAGCGCCGGGCCAGGCTGGATGCGCCCGGAGGGCAGCACCTGCAGCTGCTGGCCAGGTGCCAGCATGTGCTGGGCCGTGCCGCTGCTGACTTCCACTGCGCCCTCCAGCAGTGCGACCTCGACCAGGCCATCGTGCAGGCGCTCGACCTGGAAGGTGGTGCCGATGTCGCGGATCGTGCTGTTGCCAGCCTGCAGCCGCAGTGCCTTGCTCGATGGCGCCACCTGCAGCTGCAGGCGTCCGCGCTCCAGATCCAGTTCGCGATGTCGCCAGCCAAAGCTGGCGCGCAGCGTGGTGCCGGCATCAAGCGTGGCCACGCTGCCATCGGCCAGGGTCAACTGGCGCGGCAGGCGGGTGTCATTGGCGTACAGCTGCGGTGTCGGATTGCCACCCACCGCAACCATCCAGCCGATGCCGATGGCCAGGCAGATGCCGGCGGCCGCGGCCAGGCCGGGCAGCAGGCGACGGCGGGCAGGTCGCGCGGCGCGCGCTGCGGCGGTCCGCAACCAGGGGTCGGTGGCCAGCCCTTCGCCCTGCTGGAACAGGGTCTCGGCCTGTACCCAGGCTTTGACATGGGCAGGGTCCTCAGCCAGCCAGTCTTCGAACGCTTCACGCTCGTCCGCTGTGCAGTCCGGGGCTTCCAGCCGCGCCACCCAGGTGCTGGCGCGTTCGAACACCGAGGCGTCTTCCATGTGCCGGTGGCGGCTCATTCAGCGTCCCTGTCGTTATGCAGTGGATCCGGCCCCAATTCCTGGCGCAGGCCCTGCAGGGCGCGGGCAATATGTTTTTCCACGGTCTTGGCAGTGATTCCACAGTGCCGCGCAATCTGTGTATAGCTCATGCCGGTGATCCGGTTGAGCAGGTACACCTCGCGCGCGCGCTCGGGCAGTTTGAACAGGGCCTGCCGCAGCAGGGAAAGCATCTGCCCGGACTCGGCCTGGCGCAATGGATCGGGCGAGGTACTGGAAGGCTCGTCGCTGCCATCGTGCTCGGCCAGCGGCAGGTGCGGCCGCGACTGCGGCGAACGGCCGCGGTCTGCCAGGCGGTTGCGGGCGATACGATACAGCAGCAGGCGCAGTTCGTCCGGGCCCTGCGCGCGATAGCGGATCAACCGCTCCATGCAGTCCTGTGCGATGTCCTCCGCATCTTCCGGCCCGACCCCTCGCGTGCGCAGGAACGCGCACAGCGGCGCGCGTTCTTCGCGTACGAACGCGATGAAGGCATCCGCAGGCGCGGGCAGCTGCGGCGCGCGATGGAGCAGGGGGGACGGGGTGGACAGGGCAGGCCTCGCGTGTCGGTGGCAGATGCGTCATCGAGTTTTACGCGACGATGACCGGATGGGGAAGAGTGTGCATCGATCGAATTCTCATTGTGAATGTATTCATCTTTCGGCGCCGGATCCACTGGGGGAGATCGCCCCGCTGCGGCGTTGATCGTTCTACCCGCGTGTTGCGGTTGGAGAGAGAACACATGAAGTATTCGAAGTTGAGCCTGGCCCTGGCCGGGCTGATGGGTGTCGCCACCATGTCCGTGGCTGATGACGTCATGGCAATGAATTATCACGTGCTGGGCGATCGCATCTTCCTGAGTGGCGATGTGACCTACGCCGACGTGGTGTCCCTGCCGGCACTGCTGGCCAAAGCGCAGGCCGAAGGCCGGCCGATCCGCGAAGTGGTATTGCGCACCTCCAATGGTGGCGCGCTGATCGCCGGCGAGTGGCTGCAGGGAGTGATCCGCACCTCCGGCCTCAACACCATCGTGTCCGGCAACTGCATTTCATCCTGCTCGATCATGCAGTCCGGTGGTGTCGAGCGCTATCTGGCCGGCGACCTGCCGATCATCGACTCGGTGCAGATCCACGCGGCCAGCAGCGGTGGCAAGGTGATCTACACGCCGTCGCCGCGCATGACCCAGATCTACACCGGCAACTATGGCGGCGGCATGGATGCCGGCCTGCTGCACAAGGCCATGTATGAAGTGGTACAGCGGAACGGGCTGCTGGTGTTCCGCGATCCAGCCCGCAGCACGGGGGCCTCCATCACCTTTGATCCGGATGGCAGCGGCAGCAAGCTGGAATCATTCCCGGGCCAGGACATCTACAGCAACAGGATCATCACCGCCAACGGGTACCGCGATCCGGGCGACACGTTGAATGTGAGCGCGAACGTGAGCGGCGATATCAATCCAGGCTACCTGCGTACCGGACGCCAGCTGCAGGCCTTCGTCGATGATGATTTCGCGCGCTGGAATACCGACGGGCAATCCACCTACATCAGCCTTGCGCAGAGCATCTACAACGCCTCGCGCCGCGGCCCGCAGGGCATCGGCCCGCTGTCGGTGCAGGGTTACCTGAATGACCCGGATATCCAGGACCTGCTGCTGTCCAAACTGCGTCTGGCGGATCTGGATGCCTCTACGCTGGACAACGCCATGGGTGTGATCCGCGTGACCAATGGCGCCACCTGGCGCACGTCCGCTACCACGGGTGCGGACTTCATGCTGGTGGACAACGGCACCATCGCCCTGGAAGGCGGTGCCCTGCGCGCCTCGGAAGTGCGCGTGCTCGGGGCTGGCATGCTGGTTGGCCACGGCGACGTTGCCGGCACGGCGATGGATCTCAATGCACTGGGCGAAGGCACTGGCCCTTCCTACCGTGAAGACGGCTTCAATCGCCTGCGCGTGTTCGGCACACTGATGCCGCGCGGTGGCGATCTGGTCACCCATGGTTACGTCAATATCATGCCGGGCGGCAGGGTGCTGTTCGATGTGACCGAGGGCGGCGGCACGGCAACAGGCCGCCTGCGCGTGGGCACCTTCTTCGATGACGAACAGACCGACGGCGCGCTGGTGATCTCCAAGGGCGCCTTCCTCGAACTGAACGTGGCACAGGGCTACTACGGCCAGGACTTCCGTCGCGATCTGGTGGAAGGACCGATCTACCAAGGTGGTTTCGAAGAAGCCGTGCGCTTGGGGGATACCGGCTACAGTGCCAGCATCACTGGTGGTGATGTGTTCCGCCCGCGCCACAACTCGCTGTTGAGCTTCAATGTGAAGCAGACCGCCGATGGTCTGTGGTTGACCGCCAACCCCGGCTTCGACCAGGTGGGGCTGTTCGCCAACGGCACTTCGGGCGATGGCCTGGGCCGCGCATTGGCAACCGCCTCCGATCGCCAGGACAAAGGCCTGAAGTCGCTGCTCGGTGCACTGCAGTTCGCTGATCGCGACGTAATCGCACAGCAGGCCGGAGCCCTGCGCGGTGATGCGCACGCCAGCCTGCGCCTGGCCGACACTGCGCTGGTGGGCAGCATCGGCAACGTCGTGCAGCAGCACCAGGCCGCGATGCGCAGCGGCGGGGACGCCGACGGCCTGGCTTCGCAGGCCGCGCAGTCGGTCTCATCTCAACCGGGCATGCGCCATGGCAGCCTGTTCAACCAGCTCGCCATGCATCTGGTCGAGCCGGCGTCGGGCAGCGCTGCGGGCAGCGGTGATGCTGGACGCAACCATGGCATCTGGGCCCGCGGTTTCGCCAGCCATGGCCGCATCGATGCCGACGGTGGCGTGGCGGGGCTCAGCCACAACATCGGCGGCATCGTGATCGGTGCCGACACCCGCGTGGCCGATGACCGCGTTACCCTCGGCGTCAGCGTGGCAGCGGCCGACATGTCGACCAAGGCCAGTGACGGCTCCGGGTTCACCGGCGATGTGCGCGCGCTGGACGTGGGCGGCTACCTGGATGCGACCTACTCGCGGGGCTACCTGTCGGCAGCGGTGCGCTACACCGACCTGCGCCACGATACCCGCCGCAGCATCGGCGGTATCGATGGCCTGGAGCAGCCACTGCGCGCCAGGTACAGCAACGATGCGATCTCCGCACGGGCGGAGCACGCGTTCTCCTTCACCACCGGCAAGGGACTGGTGATCCAGCCGTTGCTGCCGGTGGTGGATTACGCGCGCACCTCGGCCACCCGCTTCAATGAAGGCCAGGGCGCGGGTGCCTTGGTGGGTCGCAGCGGCAGCCTGGAGAGCATCCGCGTGGGCGCAGGCCTGCAGCTGTTCAAGACCTTCGAGGGCAACAACGGCGAGCGCATCACGCCGCGCGCCCGCGTGGTCTGGCAGAAGGAACTGGGCGACTCGCAGGCCCGTTACAGCACCGGCTTCGCCGCTGCACCTGATCTGGTGTTCGGTGCCAGCAGCCAGGCCGTGGGCGAGCAGGTGCTGGCCTGGAACCTGGGTGTGACCAGCCGGGCCAGCGAGCGTCTCTCGATCATGGCCGATTATGTAGGCGAGCGCCGCGACGGGCAGATCCAGAATGGCGTGATGCTGGGGCTGGGCTACAAGTTCTAAGTGGCACACGGCACCGGCGATGAAGGCATCGCCGGTGCCGTCCCCAGAAGGCGCGTTGCTGCGGTATGGTCGGCGTGGCATCCCACCCAGGCTCTTCCATGCAGATCGCCGTCTTCAGCGCCCGCCCTTACGATCGTCGTTTCCTTGAGGAAGCCAACCAGCGCGACGCCGCTGGAGAGGGCTTCGTGTTTGTCTACTTCGATGCAGCCTTGGATGTGCATACAGCTGCTCTGGCCCAGGATTGCGCGGCGGTCTGTGTGTTCGTCAATGATCGACTTGATGCACCGGCGCTGCACGCCCTGCATGCAGTGGGTGTGCGGGCAGTGCTGCTGCGCTGCGCGGGCTTCAACAATGTGGATCTTGCAGCGGCAAAGGCGCTTGGCCTGTTTGTTGCCCGCGTGCCGGCCTATTCGCCAGAAGCGGTGGCCGAGCATGCTCTGGCACTGGTGATGACCCTCAACCGTCAGACCCACCGCGCCTACAACCGCGTGCGCGAGGGCAATTTCATGCTGGATGGCCTGCTTGGGCGCACCCTGCATGGCCGCACGGTCGGCATCGTCGGCACCGGCAAGATAGGCTTGGCCACCGCGCGCATTTTCAAGGGCATGGGCTGCACCGTGCTGGGACACGACCCGTATCCGTCGGCAGGCTTTGCGGATGTGGGCGAGATGGTGGGCATGGATGAACTGCTGGCCCGCGCAGACATTGTGTCGCTGCATTGCCCTTTGACACCGGACACCCAGCATCTGATCAACGACACCTCACTGGTGCGGATGAAGCCGGGCGCGATGCTGGTCAATACCTCGCGCGGCGGGCTGGTCGATACCCATGCGGTGATCCGCGCGCTGAAGTCGCGTCGGCTGGGTCATCTGGCCATCGATGTGTACGAGCAGGAGAGCGCGCTGTTCTTCCAGGACCTGTCCGGAGAGATCATCGACGATGAGGCCTTCCAGCGGTTGATGACCTTCCCCAACGTGCTGGTGACCGGCCATCAGGGCTTCTTCACCGTGGAGGCGCTGCAGGAGATCTCGGCGATCACGCTGGGGAATCTGCGGGATTTCGCGGCGGGGAGAGCGTGTGCGAACCGGGTGGAGGCAGGCTGAGCCGGATGGATTGACCGCCGGGGCGCCCAGCCCGTAAAATCGCGGGCTCAGCCGGAATAGCTCAGTTGGTAGAGCGGCGCATTCGTAATGCGTAGGTCGCAGGTTCGACTCCTGTTTCCGGCACCAGTTGCATGAAAAGCCCCGGCCTAGGCCGGGGCTTTTTTTGTGCTTTGGTAGCGCCGGGCCATGCCCGGCGGAATGCCGGCCCCAGTAGTGGCAGCCCATGGCTGGCAGCCCCTAATTTCCGAATCTCGCGGCCAGCCCGGCTTCCCAGGCGCTTAGCGCCGCGCCCTGTTCCCGATCTGGAAACCGCACCCGGCCATTCCTGTGCTATGAATACACGGCCTTGCTTCAAGGCACTTTCAGGGATTGGAAGGATGCGCAGGTTCGGGGGAACTGCAGGCGGTGTGTCGACCAGCTTCAGGGGAGTTGAAGATCAAATTCACAAGCTGGGTGCCTTAGGCGCTTGGCTGTGCTGCGTGCTGCTGATCGGCCTTGGCGTGTCGCCAGCCGCAGTTGCCCAGACGACGGTCACGTACATCCACACGGACGCGTTGGGCTCGGTCGTGGCTGAAAGCGATGCCAACGGCAACGTGATCAAGCGCTATGACTACGAGCCCTACGGCGCCGTGGTAGGTGGTCAGGTCACGGACGGACCGGGGTATACCGGGCATGTGAGCGATGCGGCCACCGGGCTGAGCTACATGCAGCAGCGGTACATGGATCCGCAGCTGGGTGTGTTCCTGTCGGTGGATCCTGTGACGGCGTATGAGCAACCGGTTGGGCAGTTCAATCGCTATCGGTACGCGAACGGGAATCCGTACAGGTTCACGGATCCAGACGGGCGGGAGAGTGGTGCAGCCTTCAAGGTAGTCAACGACGCCACGAATGGGCAGCCGATTACTCCACCGCCCAAAAATCCAAGCGACAGACTCGGGCCGGCAATTGGCGCTGCACTGACAGCAGTTCTGGCCGCTCCAGTGCTGGCAGAGGTAGGTCTGGTCGCAATGGCAAATCCAGGAGCAGTTGCCACGGCAGCCGAAATTGGTGCAGGAGCTGCTGGTGTCACGGGCACCTCTGGCGCGGTGGCGGGAAAGATCACCGGGTACACGAAGCATGGGTTGAATCAGGCGATCTCCCGCGATGGTGGCAGAGGTGTTTCTGCAAAGGCCATACTATCGGCGGTAAAAGACCCTGCGAAGGTCGCCGAGCAGGTCGGTGGCAGGACTGCTTACACCGGGAAAGATGCGAAGGTAGTCCTGAATGGTGAGGGGAAGGTCATAACTGCCATTCCAAGAAGCAGCGATGGGTTGAGAGACCCGAAGGTGAAGTGAAATGAAACGGTCTATCTCGTCCCGTCTGCATTCTCTGTTGGTTGAAATCGCAGCGAAGCACAGCCTTCACTTGCCTGAAGAGGGCATCAAGCACCTTGTCAAACAGGACCGCGAGTCGCTGATCGATGCATTAGTGCAAGAGTTTTCGGAGACCGGTTTGGGATCTGACGATGAGCCTAATCAACGAGGCGTCGAGATCGAAGAGATCATCGATTTCGTTGGCGCTATCGCTAATCAGACTGATGCGTCCAGCGACTAGGCAATGGTTTATTTGGAGTCGTAGGCGGCTGGGTCGCAGGTTCGACTCCTGTTTCCGGCACCAGTTGCAATGAAAAGCCCCGGCCTCTAGTTGGGGCTTTTTTTTGTGCTCTGGTAGTGCTGGCCGCTGGCCGGCCCCCCCCAGTAGTGCCAGCCCATGGCTAGCAGCCCGCGATTCCCGAACCTCGCGGCCTGCTGGCCCCCCGGCTTCTCAGGAGCCTAGCTCCTAGCACTGTTCCTGAACCGGAACTCGCAGCCGGCCATTCCTATGCCATGAATACCCAGCCTTGCTTCAAGGCTCTTTCAGGGGTTGGAAGGATGCGTAGGTTTGGGGGAGCTGCAGGCAGCGTGTCTACCTGCTTTAGGGGATTTGAAGATCGAATTCGCCAGCTTGGCGCCATAGGTGCTTGGCTGTGCTGCGTGCTGCTGATCGGCCTTGGCCTGTCGCCAGTCGTAATTGCCCAGACGACGGTCACCTACATCCACACGGACGCTTTGGGCTCGGTTGTGGCCGAGAGCGATGCCAGCGGCAACGTAATCAAGCGCTATTACTACGAGCCCTACGGTGCCGTGGTGGGTGGTCCGGTCACGGATGGACCGGGGTATACCGGGCATGTGAGCGACTCGGCCACTGGTCTGAGTTACATGCAGCAGCGGTGCATGGATCCGCAGTTGGGCGTGTTCCTGTCGGTTGATCCGGTGGTGGTTGATGCGAAGTCTGGTGCGAAGTTCAATCGATACGCTTACGCCTTGAGCAATCCATACAAATTCATCGACCCGGACGGTCGTGATGAAGAGTGGTTCTCAAACGTTGATCAGATGGGGAACCCTGGCTTCGGGAATGAGCTCGGAGACGATGCTTTTCACTACAATGGGAAGGCTGTCATAGCTGTGGGCATAGGTGGTCCAACGCTACCAGGCATTCTTCGAGCGATCGCTGCCCCCTTTGCCAGGGCTGCCACAGCAGAGATGCGAGGTCGCACCGTTGCTGGAGTGAAGGTTGGGGATAGCCCTGCTGATACCAGGTTGGCGCTGGAGGAGGCTGGGTTCATGGGTACACGGATATCAAACGAAGCAGGCACGGAATCGGGAACGCTTCACAATGTGCCGTCTATGAAGATGGACGTTAGAGTCATGGATGGAGGGCCGAAGCATTCACCTAGAATATCGGTGACCCGAGAAGGTAATCCGCGTCAGCCCGTGAATCCTGAAAATGGGAAGAACTTCGGCAATATTCCCAAGGGTGAGCAGCGCACGGGAAGTCATATCTACTATCGAGAGAAGCCGTGATGGCGAAAATCAAGAAGATGGAAGTTGATGTGGTGGCCGCACGCTCGAGCCTAGAGGGGATGCTGCTTGGTTCATATCTTGATTCATTCAACGTAAGTAGTCTCAATATAACGTTGAGGTTGATCAACACCTCGGCGTGCCCTGGTAGATTGCTTTACGTGGATATGAGCTTCTCATGCGCGGCCATTGTTCGTGATTGTGGCATCTCTTCCGGCAATGTAGCGAAACTTGATTTCTTTGTGGGGAGGGCGGCATTTCTCCCCAGGGTCTATGAAAAGATTGGAGTTGAGATATCTGGTGTAGAGCTCGATTTCGAAGGTCGGCTTGTTCTTTCTATGGATGATTCAGTCCTCGAATTGGCTGTCACGGACGAGGATATGGAGCTTGAGAGCTCTGTCTGGCAAGTCGTGATGGAGGGGGGGGCTGGTTCTGGACTATCTTTGGGTGGCTCTATCTCCTGTGTTTCAACTGGCAACGCTGTCATGTTCATGTTCGGTGCTTGATGTGCGAGTGCTGCGTGGCAAGATATTCCCTGTGCGATGAATGCCCAGCCTTGCTTCAAGGCTCTTTCAGGGATTGGAAGGATGCGCAGGTTCGGGGGAGCTGCAGGCGGCGTGTCGACCCGCTTCAGGGGATTTGAGGGTCGAATTCGGAAGTCGGGAGCATTAGGCACTTGGCTGTGCTGCGTGCTGCTGATCGGCTTTGGCTTGTCGCCAGCCGCAATCGCCCAGGAGACGGTCACCTACATCCACCCGGACGCCTTGGGCTCGGTTGTGGCCGAGAGCGATGCCAACGGCAACGTGATCAAACGCTATGACTAAGAGCCCTACCGGGCAGTGGTAGGCGGCCAGGTCACGGACGGGCCTGGCTATACAGGGCATGTGAGCGACTCGGCTACCGGGCTGAGTTACATGCAGCAGCGGTACATGGATCCGCAGTCTGGGGTGTTCCTGTCGGTGGATCCGGTGACGGCGTATGAACAGCCTGTTGGACAGTTCAATCGATACCGGTATGCGAACGGAAATCCTTGCAAGTTCAAAGATCCTGACGGGCGCATTGTCGAAACCGTATGGGACGTTGCAAACATCGCAATGGGCGCGACCAGTGCCTACTCGAACTTTAGCCAAGGTAATGTTGGGGCGGGTATTGTCGACTCAATCGGCGTGGCGATTGATGCGACGGCAGCTGCAGTGTCCTTTGTTCCCGGAGGCGCGGGTGCGGCAATCAAGGCCGCCAGGGGACTTGAGAAGGCTGTTGACGGTGCGCGCACAGCAGACAAATTCGGCGGCGCGGGCAAGATGGTTGGAGATCTTCCAAAGCCACCCACGGGGCCGGGGTCAGTTCCAGTAGCACAAGGAGACCCACAGCGGTTGCTCACTGATTCCGCACGAGAATCCAAGCGAGCTGCACAAGGTGGACAGTGCGCAACGGGCTGCGGGACGTCAATTGATCGGAGCAATTCCGCCGGGCATCATGTCGAGCGACACGCCGACGGTGGTCCTACAACATCCTCCAATCATGCCGAGGTCTGTTTGGACTGCCACAAGCAATTGCACGGGAGAGATTAGCAATGAATGAGGTGACCATAGCTAAAGATGATGAGAACGAGATTGCGGTGCCGCAAGCTTGGCGGCCCATGTTCGCAGCCATCGTTGATGCGCTGATCCAAGGGGGCGAACCATCGCTACCGCAGGTAACCCTTCAGGCCCCAGATGTGTGGGCAAGCGCGCAAGAGAGCATTCGCGCGTATGGCGCACACTTGAAAAGGTTGCCAGACGAATCCTGGAACTCTTCCGTATGCATTTGGTATGGAGATTTTTGGAATGTTCTGGTTGATCTTTACACAGAAGAGGAGGGGAGGAGCGATCTTGTGCTTCAGGCTCATGTGTACGAAGTTGGCGATGGATATCGATACGAGGTGGTTTTGGTATACGTGCCGTAGAACCTGTGAGTCCGTTCGAATTTCATCGGTTTTCAGATTAAGTGGTGACTGAACTGGCGGCTACATGGAGTGTTGTGGTTTCTGCCGGTGCCCAGACGGTCACCTACATCCACACGGACGCGCTGGGCTCGGTTGTGGCTGAGAGCGATGCCAACGGCAACGTGATCAAGCGCTATGACTATGAGCCCTACGGGGCAGTGGTAGGCGGTCAGGTCACGGATGGCCCGGGGTACACCGGGCATGTGAGCGATGCGGCCACCGAGCTGAGCTACATGCAGCAGCGGTACATGGATCCGCAGCTAGCTAGGTTCGCTCTGGGCGCAACAATCTTGGTCGTAAACGAAAAGCTCCGGCCTTGGTCGGAGCTTTCTGTTTAAGCATTTGAGGCAATCGCTTGTCAACGGCTTGGTCGATGGGAATACGACCTCATTGGCGCCTCACAATCACCGCATCCCGCGCCAACCACCATGCGAGCTGCCGCAGGTACCCGCCCACCGCACCGGCCATTACACCCAGCAGCAACCGCCGCAACACACGCGCAGATCGCAGGCCAGCCTCCCGCAACCAAGGCAGCATCGCCATCACCTGTGCACCCAGCAGCAGCGCCAGCACATCCAGCCCCAGCGCATCCATCACCGGCAACAACGGCAGCAGATCCGGATTGCAGGCCAATACGATCACCAGCAGGGTACCGAGCACAGCCATCACGCGGCGCCCAGCGGGCAGGGTGGTCCAGTGCAGCAGTCTCGCAATCAGGCGCATGGCGTTCCTTGTGTCATGGGCGTGAGCCCTCACCAGAGCGCAAGCGCACCGGCTGCCGCAGCACGGTCTTCAACCGAGCAGCTTCGGTCCTGCGCGGGTCGCTCAGGTAGATCTCGTGATGGGGGCCGGCAAAGGCATATCCCAGTGCAGGCATCAGCTCGTCATGAAGATGCGCCAGGATCGGCCCCTGGTCATCGTAGGCACCCACATGCAGGGTCTGCAGGCAGAGACCTTCCTCGAGCGTTTCATGGCGAAGGCTGGCCGGCGCCTCACCCAGCTTCTTCCGCGCCTTGCCGAGGGCCGCTTCCAGCTGCGCTGGACTGATCCCTTCCGGCGTACGGATCATCACCGTCCACACCCACTCATCCTTGCGGTGTGCCACGAAACTGGCGGGATCCTCAGCCGTCCACAGCGCTTCCAAGGGCGGCACCACGTAGTCCTGTCCGTCGGCTTTCAATGCGAACTTCAGCGCATAGCTCACCGCGTACAGCCACTGCACCGCCTGCAGGTAGGCCGGGGCGGTGTTCGGGTCGCCGTGGCCGTCGACCATCAGGTAGGGCAGCGGCGGTACGTTCACCGTCACGAACCGGCCCGCCGGGGGCTGGTACAGCGTGCGATCGCGTCGCTTGAAGTCGATCTTGTCCATGGGCCTTCCTCCTGCGTGGAGCATCCCATGTCCATGCCCCGGCAAGCATGCCTGAACAGGTTCAGTCGACTTTGCCGAACCCGGTCGGAGCCCCCGCCATCGCCCGATGCCAGGATGCTGCGCTCGGGCGTTCTGCCCGCCATGCCGCGCAGTGCGACAACGTGTCGCAGTCAGAATCAGGCCTTTCATGCGCTCGATCATTGTCAATGCCTTTCTTAAATGGTGCGTGACGGCCTAAAATTGAAAGGCTGACTCGACCCCACCTCCCTGCCTGTCTTCCGGACAGGTGGGACCGGCTTTGGCCGGAACAGGCAGGACGGGGAACGGCATTCCCTCGCAATTGGATCGACCGATGATTCCGTTGAAAACCCTTGGGCGCTGGTTGCGCCCGGGCCTGCTGCTGTCGTTGCTGGTGATGCTCACCGGCTGCGATGCCGTGGCCATCCTCAGTCCGAAGGGCCAGATCGGCCAGGATGAGAAGACCCTGCTGATCACGGCTACCGTGCTCATGCTGCTGGTCGTCATCCCGGTCATCATCATGACCCTGACCTTCGCGTGGAAGTATCGCGCCTCCAACACCAAGGCCCGCTACGAGCCGAAGTGGTCCCACTCGACGGCGATCGAGGTGGTGGTGTGGTCCATTCCCTGCATGATCGTGCTGGTGCTGGCGGTCCTGACCTGGCGTTCGTCGCACGCGCTGGACCCGTACAAGCCGCTGGAATCGGACGTCAAGCCGGTCACCATCGAGGCGATCTCGCTGGACTGGAAGTGGCTGTTCATCTATCCGGAAGAGAAGGTGGCGGTCGTCAACGAAATCAAGTTCCCGGTCAACACGCCGCTGAACTTCAAGATCACGTCCGATACGGTGATGAATGCCTTCTTCATCCCGCACCTGGGCAGCATGATCTACTCGATGGCTGCGATGGAGACCAAGCTCCATCTGATCGCCAACGAGACCGGTGAATTCCCGGGCATGTCCTCGCACTACAGCGGCGCGGGCTTCGCCAAGATGCATTTCACCGCCTACTCGGTCACCGATGCCGAATACCGCCAGTGGCTGGACCAGGTCCGCGCCGGCGATCAGACCCTGGACAAGGCTTCGTTCAAGGCCCTGGGTGATGCGCGCAACGCCGAGTGGTATCCGGTCACCTACTTCGGCAAGACCGAAGAAGGCCTGTTCGACTGGGTCCTCGCCAAGCACATGGGCGACAACAAGCATTACGGCATGAAGCACTCGCACGCCGGTGCCGCCGCTGCCGATGCCGCCAGCCATGAAGCGCACGAGGGCCATGCCCCCAGTGATGCACATGATTCCAAGGAATCGGGTGAAAACCTGGATGCCAACGAACACGAACACGCAGGCCATGCCGGCCACGCGGGCTCGGGAGAATGAACATGTTGGGAAAACTCTCTATTGAGTCGATCCCCCACGATCCGATCGTCCTGACGACGTTGATCGGCGCAGTACTGGGTGGCCTGGGCGTGATGGCCCTGATCACCAAGTTCAAGCTGTGGGGCTATCTGTGGAAGGAGTGGTTCACCTCGGTGGATCACAAGAAGATCGGCGTGATGTACCTCATCGTCGCCTTCGTCATGCTGCTGCGCGGTTTCTCCGACGCGATCATGATGCGTACCCAGCAGGCCCTTGCCGTCGGCGGGTCCGAGGGTTACCTGCCGCCGCACCACTACGACCAGATCTTCACCGCCCACGGCGTGATCATGATCTTCTTCGTGGCGATGCCGCTGATCACCGGCCTGATGAACCTGGCCGTGCCGCTGCAGATCGGTGCGCGCGACGTCGCGTTCCCGTTCGTCAACTCGCTCAGCTTCTGGCTGTTCGTGTCCGGCGCGGTGCTGATCATGCTGTCGCTGTGGATCGGTGAGTTCGCTGCCACCGGCTGGCTGGCGTTCCCGCCACTGTCGGGCATCGAATACAGTCCAAGCGTAGGCATGGACTACTACATCTGGGGGCTACAGGTCGCAGGCCTGGGTACCACGCTGAGCGGTATCAACTTCTTCATCACCATCCTGAAGATGCGTACCCCCAGCATGAAGCTGATGCAGATGCCGGTGTTCACCTGGACTGCCCTGGTGACCAACGTGCTGATCGTCGCTGCCTTCCCGGTGCTGACCATCACCCTGGTGCTGCTGACCCTGGACCGTTACCTGGGTACGCACTTCTTCACCAATGACGGTGGCGGCAACGCCATGCTGTACATCAACCTGATCTGGATCTGGGGTCACCCGGAAGTCTATATCCTGGTGCTGCCGGCCTTCGGTGTGTTCTCCGAAGTCATCGCGACCTTCTCGCGCAAGGCGCTGTTCGGTTACAAGGGCATGGTCTACGCCACCGCCTGCATCGGCGTGCTGTCGTTCATCGTGTGGCTGCACCACTTCTTCACCATGGGTTCGGGTGCCAACGTCAATGCCTTCTTCGGCATCACGACGATGATCATTTCGATCCCGACCGGTGTGAAGATCTTCAACTGGCTGTTCACCATGTTCCGCGGTCGCGTGCAGTTCACCACGCCCGTGCTGTGGACCATCGGCTTCATGGTCACCTTCACCATCGGCGGCATGACCGGCGTGATGCTGGCGATCCCGGCCATCGACTTCGTGCTGCACAACAGCCTGTTCCTGATCGCCCACTTCCACAACGTCATCATCGGTGGCGTGGTGTTCGGCATGTTCGCCGGCATCACCTACTGGTGGCCGAAGATGTTCGGCTTCCGCCTCAATGAGTTCTGGGGCAAGTGCGCGTTCTGGTGCTGGTTCATCGGCTTCTACGTGACCTTCATGCCGATGTACGTGCTGGGCTTCATGGGCATGACCCGTCGTCTGCAGAGCACGGTCAACCCGGCCTACGAGCCGCTGCTGCTGGTGGCTGCCGCAGGTGCCTTCATCGTGGGTGCCGGCATCCTGTGCCAGATCATCCAGGTGGCCGTGTCGATCCGCGACCGCAAGAAGACCGCCGACCTGACCGGCGACCCGTGGGATGCCCGTACGCTGGAGTGGGAAACCTCTTCGCCGCCGGCCTTCTACAACTTCGGCAGCCTGCCGGAAGTCACCGAGCTGGACGATTTCTGGGAGCGCAAGCAGCGTGGTGAAGCCTGGCCGAAGCCGGCCAAGTACACCGACATCCACATGCCGCGCAACACCGGCACGGGCGTCGTCATCGGTGCCTTCAGCCTGGTGTTCGGCTTCGCGATGATCTGGCACATCTGGTGGCTGGCCATCGTCGGCTTCGTCGGCATGATCGCCACGTTCATCTACCGCACCTTCGACCAGGACGTGGACTACTGGGTCCCGGCCGCCGAGGTGGAACGCATGGAGAACGAACACCGCAAGCACCTGGAATCCCAGGGCCTGGTGAAGTCGGAGCTGAAGGCATGAGCACCAATACCTCGACCCTGAGCCACGGGCACGCCGCGCAAGCGGCGGCCCATGGCCATGACGACCACGAGCACCACGACACCGGCGGCAACACCGTCTTCGGTTTCTGGGTGTACCTGATGAGCGACTGCCTCATCTTCGCCTCGCTGTTCGCCACCTACGTGGTGCTGGCCGGCGGCACCGATGGCGGCCCCACCGCGAAGGACCTGTTCGAACTGCCGTTCGTGGCATGGGAAACCGCGCTGCTGCTGACCTCCTCGCTGACCTTCGGCCTGGGCATGATTGCCATGCACCGCAAGCAGATGGGGCAGATGTACCTGTGGCTGGGCATCACCTGGCTGCTGGGCTTCGGCTTCATGTGCATGGAAGTGTGGGAATTCCAGCACCTGATCCATCAGGGCTATGGTCCGGACCGTAGTGCCTTCCTGTCGGCGTTCTTCGCCCTGGTCGGTACCCACGGCCTGCACGTCAGCGCCGGCCTGCTGTGGCTGCTGGTGATGTTCGTGCAGCTGAAGAAGTACGGCCTGACCCCGACCAACAAGACCCGCATGGCGTGCCTGAGCCTGTTCTGGCACTTCCTGGACCTGATCTGGATCGGCGTGTTCTCCGTCGTCTACCTCAATGGAGCGCTGTAATGGCATATGACAACCATGCACACGACCATGCCGCCGGCGGTGAAAGCCATGGCAGCGTGAAGTCGTACCTGATCGGCTTCGTGCTGGCGGTGGTGCTGACCGTCATCCCGTTCTGGATGGTGATGTCGGGCGACTTCTCGCGCACCGTCAACGGTGTGGTGATCGCGATCACCGCGGTACTGCAGATGCTGGTCCACCTGGTGTTCTTCCTGCACCTGGACCGCTCTTCGGAAAGCCGCTGGAACGTCAACGCTGCGGCCTTCACCGTGGTGGTGATCGGCATCATCGTGGTCGGTACCCTGTGGGTCATGCACAACATGAACGTGCACATGATGCACTGACGTCTTCGCGACGTTGCCACGCAGAAAGGCCGCCCTCGGGCGGCCTTTTTGTTTACTGGTAGCGCCGGGCCATGCCCGGCGACGCATCAATGCCGCCGGGCATGGCAGGTATGTGGTGGTAGTGCCGGCCGCTGGCCGGCCATTGCGGGAAGCCGGCCAGCGCCCGGCTCTACCCGTAGATCCACGGCATGCGTGGATGAACCGCCGGCTCAACCCACCCGGCGCAGGAACTCGTCTGCTTCCATCGGCCGCCCCAGGTGGTAGCCCTGCAACTGGTCACAGCCCAGTTCGCTCAGGTACTCACGCTGTGCCTGGGTCTCCACGCCTTCGGCCACCACCTGCAGTTGCAGGGTGCGGCCCAGCGCGATGATCGACGACACGATGGCGGCGTCCTCGTCGTTGCGCTCCAGGTCATGCACGAACGCGCGGTCGATCTTGAGTTCGGTAGCCGGCATCCGCTTCAGGTACAGCAGACTGGAGTAGCCGGTGCCGAAATCGTCGATGGCGATATGCACGCCCATCGCGGTCAGATCATTGAGGATCGCCAGGCTGGCGTCGACATCCTTCATCGCCGTGGTCTCGGTGATTTCCAGGGTCAGCCGCGCCGGTTCGATCCGGTGCCGCTGCAGCACCTCGCGCACGCTGTCCAGCAGCGCCGGCGAGGCGAACTGCAGCGGCGACAGGTTCACCGCCATCGACCATTCCGTATGCCCGGCCTCGTGCCAGGCGCGCAGTTGCGCACAGGCGCGGTCCAGTACCCAGTCGCCGATCGGGAGGATCAGGCCGCTGCGCTCGGCGATGGGAATGAACACATCCGGCGCCAGAAGGCCCAGTTCCGGGTGCTGCCAGCGCAGCAGCGCCTCGGCGCCGGTAGCCGGTGCGCCAGCGGCCGGGAACTTCGGCTGGTAGTGCAGCAGCAGCTCGTCACGCGCGATCGCCTTGCGCAGGTCCTGCAGCAGGCGCAGCTGGCGGTTGGCACTGAGCTGCATCGACGGGGTGAAGAAGGTATAGCCGTTACGGCCGGTTTCCTTGGTGTGGTACATCGCCGCATCGGCATGCGCCATCAGCTCGCGCTCGTTGCTGGCATCGTCCGGGTACAGGGCGATGCCGAGACTGGCGCTGACCTGCAGTTCGGCCGCATCCAGCGTGAACGGCTCGCCGGCGGCGGCGATGATGCGTTCGGCCACCACCACCGCGTCGTCCGGGATATCGATGGCCAGCACGATCACGAACTCGTCGCCGCCGAGGCGGGCGAAGGTGTCCTGCGGCCGCAGCAGGCTGCCGATGCGCTGTGCCACGGCTACCAGCAGGCGGTCGCCCAATTGGTGGCCGTAGGCATCGTTGACCGCCTTGAAGCCGTCCAGGTCGCAGAACATCACCGCAACCGCGCGGCCACGACGGCGCGCCTTCTCGATGGCCTGCTCGATGCGGTCCTGCAGCAGCATGCGATTGGGCAGCTGGGTCAGCGGGTCATGCAGCGCAGCCTGGATCAACTTGTCATTGGCGTGCGCCAGCGAGTCCGCCAGCAAGCCGGTGCGCACGCGCATCTGCCGGTCGAACAGCGAGGCGACCAGGGCGATGCCCAGCGTGGCCACGGTAGTGACGATCACCAGCACTGCCAGCCAGCGGGTGTCGATGCCGCCACTGCCGACCGCGCCGCAGATGCTGCCTTCAGGGAAACGTGCGGCGGCCATGCCGGTGTAATGCATGCCGACGATGGCGAGCCCCATCACCAGCGAGGCCAGGGCGCGCAGGCGCAGCGTGTTGCGCTGCTCGGCCCGCAGCCGGAAGGCGATCCACAGCGCCGCACCTGCGGCACCGATGGCTACCGCAATGGAGGCGGCGAACCAGCCTGGGTGATAGTCGATACCCGGCTGCATGCGCATCGCGGCCATGCCCAGGTAGTGCATGGTGGCGATGCCCAGCCCCATCAGCACCGCCCCGGCCAGCAACCGTCGCCAGGGCAGGCTGGGCCGCGACACCAGCCACAGTGCATAGGCCGAAGCACCGATCGACACCGCCAGCGAGTACAGGGTGATGCCGAGGTCGTAGCCGACCGGGATCGGCAGGTCGAAGGCGAGCATGCCGATGAAGTGCATCGACCAGATGCCCAGGCCCATCGCCGCCGCACCACCGGCCAGCCACCAGCGCGCCACGCGGCCTTCGGCCGTGGCCAGCCGGCCGGCCATGTCCAGCGCCGTGTACGAAGCAAGAATGGCCACCAGCAGGGAGATGGTGACCAGACTCTGACTGTAACTGCCAGTCATTTCGGATCCAGTGGGGGAGGGAGGGGCGCCCGCAAGGCGCACGCCCGCGACCCCTATCGGCGCAGGTGGGCGGGACTTGAGCGGTCGCAGCAGCTGCGACCCGGCTCGGCTATCCTGCCACGCCTGTTCCCGTTGCTGGAAATCATCCGATGGCTAAAGCCCGCACCGCCTACGTCTGCAATGAATGCGGCGCCGAATTCAGCAAGTGGCAGGGCCAATGCACCGAGTGCAACGCCTGGAACTCGCTGTCGGAAATCGTGCTGGAAAGCGCGGCGGCGGCCAAGGCGCCGGCCTCGCGCCGGGCCGGCTGGGCCGGCAAGATCGACCCGCCAAAGATCACCGCGCTGAAGGACGTCGAGCAGACCGAGCATCGCCGGGTCTCGACCGGCATCGGCGAGTTCGATCGCGTGCTGGGTGGTGGCCTGGTCGAGGGCGCGGTGGTGCTGGTCGGTGGCGACCCGGGCATCGGCAAGTCGACCCTGCTGTTGCAGGCGGTGGCGAAGATGGCCGCCGTGCTGCCGGTGCTGTACGTCACCGGCGAGGAATCACTGGCCCAGGTGGCCGGTCGCGCGCACCGCCTGGAACTGCCGCTGGACGGCGTCAATGCACTGGCCGAAACCGGGGTCGAATCGATCCTGCAGCACGCGTCCAAGGCCGGCCCGCGGCTGATCGTGGCCGACTCGGTGCAGACCCTGTGGACTGAGAGCCTGACCGCCGCGCCGGGCTCGGTCAGCCAGGTGCGCGAGAGCGCGGCACGGCTGGTGCGCTTCGCCAAGGAGACCGGCACCGCCGTGTTCCTGGTCGGCCACGTGACCAAGGAGGGCGGCATCGCCGGCCCGCGCGTGCTCGAGCACATGGTCGATGCGGTGCTGTATTTCGAGGGTGAGAGCGGCAGTCGCTTCCGCCTGTTGCGCGCGTTCAAGAACCGCTTCGGTGCGGTCAACGAGCTGGGCGTGTTCGCGATGGGCGACAAGGGCCTGAAGGAGGTCTCCAACCCGTCGGCGATCTTCCTGTCTGGTGGCAGCACCCACCAGCCGGGCAGTTGCGTCATGGTCACCCGCGAGGGCACGCGGCCGCTGCTGGTGGAAGTACAGGCGCTGGTCGATGCCTCGCCGCTGTCGAACCCGCGCCGTGTCGCGGTCGGCTTGGAGCAGAACCGCCTGGCGATGCTGCTGGCGGTACTGCATCGCCACGGCGGCGTGCTGGTCGGCGACCAGGACGTGTTCGTGAATGTCGTGGGTGGCATCCGCGTGCAGGAAACCGCGGCCGATCTGCCGGTGCTGCTGGCGGTGTTGTCGTCGCTGCAGGACCGGCCACTGGCGGAAAAGACGATTGCCTTTGGCGAAGTCGGCCTGTCCGGCGAGATCCGCCCGGTGCCCAATGGCGAGGACCGCCTGCGCGAAGCCGCCACCCATGGTTTCAAGCGCGCCATCGTGCCCAAGGCCAATGCGCCGAAGGGTGGTTCGGTGAAGGGCATGGAAGTGATCGCAGTGGAGCGCCTGTCCGAGGCCATCGACGCGGCGTGACCGCGCCGGTAGCGCCGGACCATGCCCGGCGCTACCGGCGCGGATCTGGAATACGACCTCAAACACGGCAACGGTCAGCCTCCCTGTGCTAGTTTTTCCCGCTCGACGAAGGCGCTCTCTGGCGTCTTTCCGTGCCCAGGAGTAACCGATTACATGCAGGACACCGCACTCACCGCCCCCAACGCCGAAATCCGTCGCGCCGGGGTCGATCTCAATGGACTGATGACGGTGCTGGGCAAGCACCTGTATTCCACCCCGGTGGTGGCGTTGCGCGAGCTGGTGCAGAACGCGCACGACTCGATCATCCGCCGTCGCATTGAACAGCCTGGCGTCGAGGTGCCCTCGCGCATTTCGGTGCAGGTCGATGCCGCCGCTGGCGTGCTGCGCATCAGCGATACCGGCGCCGGCCTGACCCGCCAGGAGATCCATGATTACCTGGCCACTGTCGGCGTCGGCTACACCCGTGGCCTGCGCCAGGGCGGCGAGGACGATGAAGGCCTGATCGGCATGTTCGGCCTCGGCTTCCTGTCGGCGTTCGTGCTGGCACGCCGGGTCAGCGTGCGCACCACCTCGTACCAGACGCCGGAGCTGGGGCACCTGTACGTGTCCAGCAACGCCGAGCAGTACACCGTCAGTGAAATGCCTGCGCGTGCGGTTGGCACCGAGGTGGAGCTGGAGCTGCATCCGGATTTCCTGCCACTGGCCAACGAAGCGCGCCTGCACGAAGTGCTGGGCCGCTATTGCGCGCTGCTGTCCGAGCCGATTTTCATTGGTGCCGGGGCCGAGGCGCTCAACCCTGAGCCGCCGCCGTGGCGCGGCCAGGGAGAGGTCGCCGTGCATCCGGTGCAGGCGCGGCGCCAGGCGCTGCAGTTCGCGGCGCGCTTCGAGCATGATTTCGAGCCCATTGTGACCGTGCCGTTGCGTGCCGATGGCGACAGCGATGCCACAGGCATGTTGTGGGTACAGGACGGTGCCACTTACGGCACCAGTGACAACCGCAACCTGTCGGTGTTCGTGCGCGGGATGCTGCTGGACGACGATGCGCGCGACCTGCTGCCGCCGTGGGCCGGCTTCATCGGCGGTGTGATCGAATCCTCGCGGCTGACGCCCACTGCCAGTCGCGAGGACCTGCAGCGTGACGACCAGTACCGCGCCGTGCAGCATGCATTGCTGGAAGCGCTGATCGATGGCCTGGCCGACGTCGCACGGCAACAGCCGGAAGCCTGGCGGCGCGTGCTGAGCCGCCACAACGAGGCACTGCTGGGCGCGGCGCTGTGTGATGACCGCCTGTTCGAACTGCTGCTGGAGCATGTTCGCGTGCCGACCTCGCAGGGCGACCTGCCGGCCAGCGCGTTGCCGGCACGTGGCGCGGTGCACGTCATCCTCGACAACGGCGGCGGCTTCGAGGAAATGCTGTTCCGCGCGATGGGCGTACCGGTGGCGCACGGCCATCGCTATGCGGTGGTGCCGTTCCTGCGGCGCTGGGCCCAGGCCAAGGGCCTGCGTCTGGTCGAACTCGGCACCGAGCAGGGCAATCGCGCGCTGTTCCGTACCGATGACAGCCTTGATGAGACGCAGCTGGCGTGGCTGCGCGAGCAGCTGGGCGATGGTGAACAGCTGCTGCCGGCACGCTTCAGCCCGGAGGCGCTGCCGGTGGTGGTGGTGCCCGACCGCGAGGCCGAGCTGAAGCAGCGCCTGGAAGACGACGAGAACGACAAGCGCGTTTCAATGGCGGCGCTGCGCCTGGCCCGGCAGTTCACCGCGCGCATCGAATCGCGCGCGCCGTCGCGGCTGTACCTCAATCTCGACAACCCGGCGGTGCAGGCCCTGCTGCGCGCCCAGCGCGACGGCCATCCGCAGGCCGAAGCCGCTGCACGCCTGTTGCGTTCGTTGAAGATCATTGTCGCCGCGCAGGGCCGTCCGCTGGCCCGCACGGCTGCCACGCCGGGCCCGGATCTCAATGGCGCCTTCGCCGATATTGCCGGTGCCCTGCAGCAGATGCTGCGCTGAGCACCACCCCCTCTCATCCAGCCTTCGTTAGACAGGAGCATTTACCCCATGGACATCTGGAACTGGGTCGAAAAACTGCAGGGTGACCTGCGCCAGGCCGGCCAGGCGCAGAACGCGCACCTGCTGAACCGTCTCGCCGACGAGGTCAGCGAACTGCAGGTCGACCGCGTCGACGCACTGCTGCCCGAAGCGCGTGCGCTGGGCAAGGCGCTGGACAACCCCTGGGTCGACGTCTACGTAGGCCACTGGGCACTGCGCAACCGCGTCGGCAACCGCGTCGAAGGCGAAAGCGCGCTGGGCGAAGCCGTGGCGCTGTTCGAGCGTGCACACCGCGAGGACACCCTGGAGTGCCCGCAGTCGATCTGCGTGACCCAGGACCTGGCCGCCTGCTACGGCAACATCGATGGCCCGGGCTGGGTGCCGGAACGTATCGAGGTGTGCGATGAAACACTGGGTCGCATCGACCCGAGCTGGGCCTGCTTCCAGTGCCTGAGCTGCGAGAAGGCCGATGCACTGCTTGACGATGGTCGCGGCCAGGACGCGCTGGACTACCTGCAGGTGCAGTCGGATGCGATCGAAGCCTGCGGCAAGGAAGTGTTCGACAGCTTCCCGGAGATGCAGATCAAGATCCTGCTGGGCATGGGCCGCGCCGAAGAAGCGCTGGTACTGATCGAGAAGCGCGAGGCCGAAGTGGCCGCGTCCGGCGAGTACGAGCCGGCCAACTGCACGGTGCCCCGCCGCTTGTCCAAAGCCTGGGCGCTGGCTCAGTTGGGTCGCGACGAAGAGGCGCTGCAGCAGCTGGTGCCATGGAGCGAACTGACGCCTACCTACTGGCGACTGTGGGCGAACACCGCCGCAGCGCTGTGCCAGCGTGATCCGGCGCGCAATACCTGGGACCTGGGCACGCGCTTCAACACCATCATCGAACACTTCGCCCGCGTCGGTTCGCATCGGCTGCTGATCGAGGTGGCCGCGCTGAGCCTGGAGCTGGCCCTGCAGCGTGGCGCGCGCTGGGTCGCGCAGCGCCAGCTGGAACTGGCCCGCACTCATCTGGCGCAGCTGCGCCAGGACCGCGGTGCGGCTGCGCTGGTGGCGGGCCTGGCTGCGCGCATCGATGCCTTGCCGGAGGTCGCACCGCTGCCGGTGCCGGCCGCTGAACTGCTGGCTTGGCTGAACGAGCAGGGGGAGCAGAATCAGTCGCGCGATCCCGAACGTGAGGCGCAGTGGCTGCTGCAGGCACAGGCGCAGCTGCCAGATGATGAGGCGCTGGCCGAGATGGCCGCCTCTGCGCTGAGCGCCGGTGGTGCACAGACGGAAGCGCGCGCATTGCTGTGGCGCTTCGTGCGCGCGCACGCGCAGGATGATGGCCCGGCCGCCTACACCCTGATGCGCTGGCTGACCGAGCAGGGCGACGACGACGGCCTGCGCCAGCTGGCGGATACCTATCGCGGCAGCGTGCCGGTGTTCGCACACTGGTGCGAGGTGCAGCGCGCCCGCCGCGTGTCGGACTGGCCGGCGCTGGAGCAGGCCGCGCAGGCGCTGCTGGCGGCCTCGCCGGGCTCGCATGGCGCACGCGGCACGCTGGCGCGGATGTACATGGAAACCGGTCGCTTCAGCGAGGCGCAGGCCAGCTATGCGCAGCTGGTGGAGTTGCTGGAAGAACCCAGCGCCGCGCACTGGGACCACATGAGTGCGGCCAGCGCGGCACGCGACTGGGACGCGGTGCGTCGCTCGGCGGCGGCGATCGGCATGGAGCTGTCCAGCCAGGACGGCGTGGTCGAGGAGCCGTGGGGCTGGGTGATCATCCGCAGCGAAGAGAACGGCGAGCCGATGGAGTACTACGCACGCCGTAGTGGCCCGGTGACCGCACGCATCGTCGAGAACGCGCCGGCCAATCGTGCGCAGCAGGTGGGCGACTGGGTGGTGTTCGACGCCGCGCTGGTGCATCCGGCGCCGGAGGAAGAGGAAGCGCGCGAGCATTTCATCCCGACCTATGCGCAGGTGCATGTGCTGGAGCGCGGCGGCTTTGCCCGCAGCTGGCTGGTCGATGGCGCGCATCCGGGCGAGGACGCGTGGAATGCCTTCGTCGAAGCCGCCGAGGCGCAGGGCTGGAAGGTGTGGTCGCACAGCCGTGCGGACTACACCGTGACCGATCCGGACATGGAGGAGGGCACCCTGCCGGGCGTGCTGTTCACCGTCGCCCAGCCGCAGGATCATGCGCCGCTGGCGCTGCACCGCCTCCTGCAGCAGGAGACCGCGAAGTGGCCGCACCCGCACTGCTGGCTGCGCCTGGCCGAGGCCTGTGACCAGGATCGCCAGCCGCACCTGGACGTGATCGAGCGTTACGGGTTGTAAGCGTGATATCGGGTAGTGGCGGGGGGCGGGG